>JALRGP010000043.1 GCA_023259685.1 Alphaproteobacteria bacterium
AGCATGTATTTGTCCACATGCCTGGGCTATGATATTTTGCACAATGACGCTTTTGTAATAATATGTGAGGTCTTTCATCGCACATTTTATGAACAAAAATTGAAAATGCACGGTGCAAAAAACCTTGGTAATGGGCGTGCATTTTTTCACATACACCTGTTGGTATATCATCTTTGGTTACCAAAATAACATCATCACGCATCTATCATCTTGCTCAATACAGTGTCAGCGCGATCAAACGATTTGTCTAATCGAATGCTGAGTTGGGGAGTAAATTTTAAATATAATTTTTTTGATAGTTCTTTCCTTAAAAATGGAATAAAATGAATCAAAACTTTTAAATGATGTTCCGCCTCTATTCCTCCAAGTGGCATAATAAAAATCTGAGCATGTTGTAAGTCATTAGACATTTCAACATGGGTGACCGTCACAGGGACGGTCATTTTAAATTCTAAGTCTAGGGGAAAGCATCCATTTGTGATCGCATGGCTTAAAATTTTTTGAATTTCTTGCGCTACGCGTTTACTTCTGTGACTTTGGGATGCTGCTGGTAAAAATAATTTCATGATGTCTCGTTTTATAAGGGAAAACGTATGAGTATACGTCCAATCATTTGCTCAACAAAATATAATATGGCGACCAATATGATCGGGCTTAAATCAATGTCACCAATTGAGGGGATAATACGACGTATACGTCTTAAAACAGGCTCTGTCATTTTGTATAAAAAACTATACACATTATACACAATAGGATTATGTTTATTAACGACATTAAAATAATCCAACCAACTCATAATGATATAAATGTATAAAAAAAACCTATAAAAATCCGTAATAAATAATAAAACCCTTAAGAAAGGAACAATTAAGATATCCATCATAATGTTATGGTAATCTCTTATTATGTTAAGATTAGCCTTTGACATTAAAGAACTCAAGTGTCGTGAAATTTGGGGATGTGATTAAAAGTGGGGGCTAAGTTGCAAGATTTTGGTTCCAAAATGGTCTAAAAGTTTAGGATGATTGTTTAATTCACTCACAAGATTTTCAAGCTGCATTTATCCGACAATTGCATTATCTATAAAAGGCATATTACAATAAAGTAGCTAAGATTATGTTTTTTTATAAAATGTCTCGTCAATGTATTGTGACTCATAAAGCGGTTTTGACTGGAAATAACGTCAGCCATGCCAACAACAAAACACGTCGCCGATTTTTACCCAATTTGCAGGAGCTCAGTTTGTTTAGTGACGCGCTAAAACAAAGTATTCGCGTTCGTATTTCAACACAAGGTCTTCGTACCATTGATTTTCATGGCGGAATTGACCGTTATGTTTTATCTACCCGGAACTCCCAATTAGATTCAAGCTTATTGAAATTAAAAAAGCTCTTGATCAAAAAGGGCGCCCATATATAAAAATACAGCATGAGCTCACCATTTAAATTTCGTTTAGTGAAAAAAGATCATCATGAGGATGATCCTATGTTGAATTTTGAATATTCTGCTTTGCAAAAGCACCAAGATTTTCAGCGCATAGAACCTCAATTAATGAATGGGCCTGGTGCAGGTTATTATCAACAGCCCAGTGATCCAGCTCAATCTTTTAATCCTCAATTGCAAAACCATTCTCAACGTCATCATGATTTTCAATATGAACGACCCAAACAATCAGTCGCTCTTAAGCTTGTGTTATGCGTTGTAGGATTATGCCTGTGTATTGTAATGGGGTGCTTTTTTTATTATTGGCACACAAAAACAACAGATATTCCTTATATACCAGGAGATTTGTCCCCTTATAAAGAAAAACCTTTTGATGTTGGAGGATATCAAGCCCCGCACCAAGACAAAACTGTTTATGATGACTTTGAGTCTTTGCCACCAGAATCAGAAGAATTATTACCGCCACCAGAATCGCCGATTGCTATTGATCCAAATCAGCCCGCTAAAATTCATCACTCATTTCCTCCAGGAACCATGTTGATTGTTAACGAGAAAGGCCAGCTTATTCGATTGCAATCGCCCCACTCATCACTTCCATCTGTGCCATCAAAAGATCCTTTGACTCCAACTGACATTGTCGTCAGTGATGATGATCCTATAAAAGAAGATCTTCAATCTAAAGAAACTAGAGAGGGTTACGCATTTCCTAAAAAAGTCCCCGCTCATTCAAATGATCAATCTTTTTATGTTCAAGTTCAAAAAGATTTACATACGGAAGGTGAAGCTATTAAAAAATGGAGTCTTTTAAGTAAAAGATTTTCGTTGGATAACACAGGTTCTCTCGTCAAGAGTTATGTCGTTGGTGGAAAAAAGAAATACTCTCTTTTGCTAGGGCCGTTTTCTGATCAAGCAGAGGCCGCGCGCACAGCAAAAAAAGTAGGATCTGGTGCAAAAATTGTGGCTTCAAACTATTAAATATTCCCATAAAGCTGTTCATAAACTACCACATGTGGCATTTTTATGCTTGGGAATCACAAGTGGTATTCCTTTTTTACTTGTTCTTGGAACCCTTAGTTATTGGATGGCAGAATTGTCTATGCCAGCCCATGTCATTGGTGCAATGGGTTGGGTCACACTACCCTATTCATTTAAAATGTTTTTAAGTTTTATTTTAAGAATTCCTTCGCCTTTTTTTAAAATTTTAGACGAGAGGCGTGGTTGGTATATCTCAACCTTATTATTAATGACGATATGTTTAATAGGAATTGCTCATCTATCGCCATTACATCACACCTATAGTGTTGCTTTTTTAGGATTTATTGTCTGTATGTGTGCATCTATCCAAGATACGATTGTCGATCACTTGCGCATTGAATGGCGACAAAGAATGAATGCATCTTTTGAGTGTATTGGGTTTCGCTTCGGTATGTTCATATCTGGTGCGGGCGCTCTTTATTTATCGCACTATTGGGGGTGGAAAAATGCATACATTATTGTTGCAATCATCGCGTTGTTATTTGGTAGTACTGTTTTTTTTTTAGACGCAAAACCATACACCATGCCAACATTTCGAATTGTCTGGAACAGCTTATGGGGCTTTAGAAAAATTCCTTTTGTTTTTCTGATTATTTGCTTTTTTAAATCAGGTGATGTGGCTATGAACGCTATGCTATCTCCTTTTTTATATGATTTAGGGGTTGATAAATTATCATTTGCCAATCTCACCAAAACGTATGGCTTGTTATTTATCGTATTGGGTAGTTTTAGTGTGAATTTATATTCATTCAAAAAAATGATTCACATGTCTTTTATATTGCAAATTTTTAGCACCCTATCTTTTGCCTATATGGGGACATATATGGGAAAAGTTGCCCATTTGCCCCTGTCATATTTAAACATGATTGTGAGTATAGAAAATTTTACATCGGGGTTTGTCAATGCGACCTTTATTTTATATTTGTCAAAATTATGTGAATCCCGTAATAATATGGTTGTTTTTTCTGTGTTGTACGCTTTTTCATCTTTTAGCCGCATCATGCAATCCCACATGTTTGGCATCATCTCATCCGCATATGGTTGGGGAACTGTATTTGTTATATCTACAATCATCATTATTGGGTGTTACATGATTTTTATGCGCTCAGATCGTACCGATAAAATTGATAAAAAATTCTTTTCTTGAAAATGTTATTATTGTATAAGAGTCTCCATCTAGATATGGTTGTGAGGACAATAGAATGGGCTTTTCAAAAGGTTTGCAATTAATGTCGACCATAATTGTGTTAATTTTTTTGGTTGGAGTTATTGCATTCATTGCCATTTATCCAGGTCAAATACATATTGATTGGTTAGGCTATACAATTGATTGTCCGATTGGTTTATGCATTGCATTTTTAATCATTATCTTTTTTATGTATGCATTGATTCACAAATTGTGGAGAAAAATACTAAAAATACCCATTATTTATCAAAAATTTATTTTTAAAAAACAACGTGATCAGGGACAATCGCTTTTAGTTGACAGTATCAGCGCATTATTTGCCGGCCAACCAGAGGAAGCAAAAGATTTAATTCATTTGTGCCAAGAATTTATTCCAGGTGATTCCGTTTTAACACATTTTTTAGCACAGTCTGCTTTATCTTTGGATGACGTCCAGGGGGCTGAAAAACTCTACCGTCAAATGCTCAATCATCCTCGGTTGAATTTTTTAGGGGCACAAGGTTTGTATCAATGTGCAAAGCTTGAAAAAAATTGGAAAGATGCGTACGATTATGTGTTGAAGGCATTTTCGTTACGTCCTGATTCTCCATGGGTTACCAAAGAATTATGTTCCGTGACAATCATGTTGGATAAAATGAACGTGGCTAAAGACCCCCCCCTTAAAAAATCAATGTCTAAAAAAGATTTTGATGTTTTTCAATCGGCACGCCTGTGGATTCAATGTCATCACATGTTGGATGATCAAAAAAAAATGGACGCTTTGAAGACGATTCATCAAACGTGTCCAAATTGGGTGGTTCCGACTTACCATTATGCTCTATTGCTTGAAAAAAATCACAAAAGAGATCGGGCTAAAAAAGTATTAATGGCCTCCTATGAATTGTCTCCCCATCGATTATTGGGGCACGGTTGGTTAAAATGTGACAGCCCCGGGGATATTCATTTTTTGTCTGCCTTAATGCCGCTGATATCCATTCATCCTAAGCACTTTGAATCATTATTACTTCAAGCGCAAAGCGCATTTGAGGAAAAAAACTTTGAACAATTGATTCCCACGTTAAAAGAACTATACGAAACAAATCAAAAAATTGAATATTTAATGTTGCTTGAGTATGCACAAAAAAATCCTCACGCCTCTATGGTCAACCTTGTCAATCCCTTGGAAGTTGAGCGCTCATTTGCATGGCAATGTGAACAATGTCATCATAGATCTCATCATTGGGATGTGATATGTGAAGAATGCTTAACCTTATATTCATTTCAATGGACAGATCTGTCACCGCGTCATCCCGTTTTGATGAATCACATGAACCACGATGACCGGCATTATTTAATTGGAGTAAACTCATGACACATCAACAGATTATTGTTTCAGATATGTATAATGGAATGCGCTTAGATAAATTTCTTAGAATGCAACTAAAAGATTACCATTGGAGCCAGAGTTTTATTGAAAAAGCTTTGCGAGATAAAAAAATTAAAATTGATGACCGTAAATCGGCATCATCTGATCGTTTATCGACAGGTATGATTGTGGACATTAAACAGGTCCCCTCATCTTACGTTGTTCAAAAAGATAAATATCTTCATAATGAAGCAAAAGATTTAAAAAAATATATTTTGTTTGAAGATGATCATATTATCGCTTTGAATAAACCATGCGGTCTTGCATGCCAAGGGGGAACAAAAATAGCTGTATCTTTGGATGATATTTTAAAATGCATTGACCCAGAAATTCGCCTTGTCCACAGATTGGATAAAAAAACCAGTGGATTACTTGTGGTTGCAAAAAACTTGAAGGTTGCACAAAAATTAACAGGCTATTTTAAAACCCATGATATTCATAAAACTTATATTGCTATTGTACATGGGAAGCCAAGACCTGCTAAAGGCGTCATTGATTCGCCTATTATGATTGGACGAGAAGAAAAATCTGCCCACACATCCTACAGCATGATGTCATCAAACCACACCTATTCAAGGGTCAGACTGAACCCATCCACCGGCAGACAGCATCAATTGCGTGTTCATATGGCATCTTTGGGATGTCCTATCGTTGGAGATGACGCTTATGGTGAAGCTAAAAATAGCGCTAAATTAATGCTGCATAGTTTTTCAATGCAATTGCCGCCATTGGGTGAGGGAGAAAATGAACCACTCATGTTAAGTTGTCCCATCCCTTCTTATTTTGACAAATATATTTGACGCGTATTAAGAGGGGAAACTTTCTAAGTATTCAAAACAATCGAACTCTGAGATTTTCATAAAACCCAGTCGTTCATAAATACGATATCCAGAATCGCTGGACGCTGATAGTGTGAGAAATTGGCACCCAGCCCTCTTCGCTAGATCTATTAAAAATTCCATCATAGCCGTGGCGTATCCTTTTTTTTGCATGCCTTTTTGTGTCATCAGTGTGAAAACTGCACAACTGCTGTTTGTTTCTAATAACATGGCAATGGTTGTTGTGACAGCATTATGCTTCCCGATAAATAATTTTTCTTTCTCCTTGAATAAGGCGTTGACATCTATATTTTGGAAAAAAGGAATAGCAAGGGCATCATAGGACCTTAAAATCCCCAAAAAGTCATTCAAGGTAAGTGTGTCGGTGACTGGTTTGACACTTAGATTCATTGGAGTCGTACCGATGAGGGTATTTGATACATCACAGATCATGGCATGCGCTGTGACGTCTTTTTGAAAGCCATGCTCCACCATGGTATAGGATATCATTGGGTGGCGCTCACTGGGGGGGATCCACCATGCAAATGGTTGGCCTCCAAAAGCATTTTTAATCTTTACGATCACACCATTAAGACCGTCAAGAGACGGCGCCCCATAAGCAATATTAAACATACTGGTCCCAAGAGCACAATTGATCACCGTTACCCCGTCAATAACATCAATAGGATAGCCAAGAATTTTTGGTTGATACATAAAATGCTGAAGATGATTATTTTCAATGAAACGTAACCGCGATGAGGATTGAAGGCATACCACATTATGACTGAGCAACTGTTGAAAGCCTGGGTCGCATCCATGGTAGGATACCAAATCCACACGAAAAGGCAGGTCTGATTCCTCAAATGCTTCCTCTAATTTTGATAAATTCAAAGAATCAATTTTTTCGTAATACAATAAATCTAAATCTGAAAATTTTTTAGGATGTCCATGGACTCTTGATCCAAAAGCAAAAAAACTGTAGTCATACCCAGATAAAATCTCTTTGACAATATTTAAATGTTTGGGATCAAGGGATATCATGAAAAACGCCAATAGAGGTTAAAAATTTTTTAACCTCTGCAGAAAATGAAGGGCAAATATCGATCACCACTTCTGCATCATGCTCATTATAGGTATGAACGGTCAAATTTCTTTTTTTTAAAAAATCAAACCAAATTTCAGGATCATCAATAAAATTTTCAAGGGCAGCCATACGAAAGGTTTCCCTTGGAGATTTTGCGATTTTACCACGTTGTTCTAATAATTTTTTCATAATTTTCCATGATCATTCAAAGGAATATTCAAAAGCCTGAATAGTGCCAGCTTTTTCTTGTTCACTACGATCATGACGGCGGAAACGTTCAAATTTTTGAAAGGCCTTTAACAAAGGATCAATACGTATATCATCAATAATGGTCATGGGCTATCGTTTTAAATTCCCTACTCGTCCACGGGACCGTTATCTAGTGCGTCCTGTTTTTTAAAAAAATTATAAACGCAGCGGTCTAATCCAATGGCTACTTCTAACACAAATACATCTTTTTCAATGATACCAGATTTACCTTGAAATTGTGCTTTGTGAGGAAAATCAATGCGTTTACTAATAGAGCAAATTTCCATCCACTTATCACCGTTCCATACCTCCACATCCATTGTTTTTAAGCTGTACGCGGGTAACCGGTCACTGGGGATGAGGCGCGTTTGAAGTGGCATCGCTTCACGAAACATTCCCTCAACCAAGGGTAAAATATTTTCATAATAATCATTGGCACTGTCTTGGGTGTAAATACATTGAAATTCCTGTTGGTAAAATTCTTTAAGACGCATGTTTTTACTCACCTGGTCTTGTTCACGCCTGAAACTTTTACCAATTTGCCACACCACAAATGGTGGTTTGATGCCACTGTGATTTTTCATGACATGGGATGCATACCGGTAAGACCCAGGTGTTGTTTCGGGCCTCAGCACTAATGGCGTTTCACCATTTGAAAAGCCTTGAACAAAAATATCCTCATTGGTATAGTTTTGATTCACCAGTTCTCTTGGCATCAATAAAGGAGCTTCGATTTGAACAAAACGCCATGCGGAGTTCATTCTAATAAGAATGTCTTGGATCTCTTTGTAAAAATGGTCTCCTAAAAAATGACGCATTCTGATGAATTTTTCATCAAAAAAAACAAGACCATTCACGTCGAATAAATTAAGCATATGTGTTGTAAAAATATTTGATATTTTTAAAATTTTATCACATAGTTTTTATGTTTTTCTAAAAAAGCAGAAAAAATCTTACCACCCGACCCTATGGCGGTAAGCCCAAAGTTTTGGTATTGGAATCAGGTTTAAGGCAGTATTTTGCCAGGAATCTGAGACCTTTTTTAAAAAGTGATACCACTGATCTCAAGAGTTTTTTTTTGAGTATTTGGCGTTTTCTTCATCATCATTCACCGCCATTCCAGTTGACATAAGCAAAGTACATAATAGCAATCGTCAATACCAAGATCAACCTCTCTATTCGCTTTGGGTCTGTTAAGTGTGTATTAGTTATCCCAAACCCTTTTGATTTAAAATCCGAAAACATCGCTTCGATTCCACGTATTTGGCCGTATGCAAGAACTTTTTCCTTAGATGGGTCCGCACTCATGTCTATCAACTACGACCGGCTAAAGCCGATAGTTTGGTAAACGCTTGTAAAGCAGATTCAAAGCGTAAACGCTTTAAAACTCTGAAATTTTAA
>JALRGP010000044.1 GCA_023259685.1 Alphaproteobacteria bacterium
ATTTCACGCGTTTCCAAAGCACCACATAATTGAATTAATCGATCAGCAAGAGTTGATTTTCCGTGATCAATGTGAGCAATAATAGAAAAATTACGAATATGCTTCATTTTGTTATCATTAAATTCATCGTGATGACAGTATACCATTGTTTGCGGACTCTTTAGGTCTTGGCGCAAGAGGATTAGAAGATTTTTAACAAAACAACTTTAATGCAATTAATTGAATGAGTATCATTAAATCTTAAAATCTTAAAAATCGATCGTGTATGAGCCATCATTCGTATATACAACAATTGGAATATGATCTGATGGTTTTTGATTGGATCGTATGTCTGTTAACAAAGATATGTTATGACATCGTTTCTGCGCTGCCTTGTTCATCAAGATATGATCAATTCTGGCACCATGATTTTTATGGAAAGACCCCTTTCGGTAATCCCACCATGTATAACACGGATCGTTTGGATAGATAGATCGAACCATATCTTTAAAACCAAGTGTTAAAATAGACTCGAAATATTCCCTTTCTAAAGGCGTTGAAAAAATATGTTCACGAAAATACTCAAAATCATAAATATCATCGGGGTTGGGTGCAATATTGAAATCACCCACGATCGCTTGTGCTTCGTCATATTTTGAAAACGTTTGAATCCTCTCTGTCAAGGCTTTTAAAAAACGTATTTTATATTCGTAGTAAGGATGAGCAATATCGGTTCCGTTGGGAACATAGACATTTACAATGCGGATCCCTCCCGTAAAGCACTCAACGTAACGTGCTTGTGGATCGCCGTCCAAAATGTGAGTGTGAACATCATCAATGGGGTGTTTTGATAAAATAGCCACTCCATTAAAGGTTTTTTGACCAACAATATGACAATTAAATCCCAGGTCTTCAAATGTTTCTTTAGGAAAATGATCGTCAATACATTTAATTTCTTGAAGGCAAACAATATCAACATGATGCTCGCGGATAACATCCACAACCTGGTTCAGACGCATACGAATAGAATTCACATTCCAAGAAGTAATGGTCGGCATTCTTATCCTCTAAAAACAACGGCTGGATCAATTTTGATGACCTTTCGAATAGATAAAAGAGATGTAATGGTGATAATAATCAAAATCCCCGTTGCTGAAAAAATCAGTAAAATAGGTGGCATTCGAAATGCCAAAACTGAGTCATGAAATTTCAATCCAAATAATGTGGCAAGGAGTGTTCCTACCCCATAACCAATGGCTCCAACGACTACCGCTTGCAGTAAGACCATCTTGGTCAGGGTGGTATTAAGAAGTCCCATGGCCTTTAGAGCGGCGTATTTTTTTATATTTTCCAGGATAAAGGTGTAAAATGTTTGTCCAACAATCGCCGATCCAACTAAAAATCCCAGTAATACCGAAATACCAAAACTGATGGGGATACCTGTGTTTTTAAGCCAATACCACAAATTTTGTGATTTAAAATCGTCGGCGGTAAAGGCTTTGAGTTTTGTACGTTCTTCAATTAATTTGCAAATTGCATGTTGATCAATACCGGGTTTTGTTTTAACCAAAATATATGTGAGATAACGACGGTTAGAAGGGGCGTAAGATACAGCACGGCTGTAGGTTGTATAAACTTTTGGTTGCAATACAAAATTACGTGTTGATTTACAAAAACCTTGGATGACGGCCCGTTGGTCATTCACCTCTAATGTATCACCAATTTTAAGTATCTTTTTTTCCGTTTGACCCGGAATGGTCATTTTTAGCCGTCCTTGGGCGGCTTCAAAATCCATAAAAATAGCCCATGGTTTTTTTAAATCAGACAACCTTCCTTGCACCATGTGGGTTGGAAAACCAATGAATGTGGCATCATCAATACCGGTTAAATCGATGGTTTTGCGTTCTCCATTGGGAAGTTTTACCGATAATAACCCTTTAAAAAGAGGAGCCGCCCAAAGGACACCTGGGATGCCTCGAACTTTCCCTAAATCAGTGTCTCGAATGGGTTTTCCTTCTTCCACGAATTGAACACCAGGGTCCATCACCCAAATATCTGCCACACCAATATCATTGATAAAGGTATAGGTGCGTGTTAAAAGCCCTACAAAAATCGATGGTTGCTGAATCATGATCAGTGTGGCAAAGGCGATTCCTACGATCATGGCTATGTATTTGCCAAAATCACCAAACAACATTTGCAGTGCAATTTTATACACGTGTTATCCTTGTTGGCTTGAGGGGCGACGGATTGAAATATGTAGCTCTTTTAAACGACTCTCATCAATAGGGGAGGGGGCTTGCATCAATAAATCCTGTGCTTGCTGGTTGAGTGGAAACAAAATAACTTCACGGATATTTTTTTCACCCGCCAGCAACATGACGATACGGTCAATGCCAGGTGCGCATCCGCCATGGGGAGGGGCTCCATAAGAGAACGCATTTAAAAGACCACCAAAACGCGCAACCACATCATCCTTTGTATAACCGGCAATCTCAAATGCTTTGTACATGACTTCCGGCAAATGGTTACGGATGGCGCCACTGCTGAGTTCAATACCATTACACACAATGTCATATTGATATGCCTTGATATCTAATGGATTTTGAGTGTTCAGGGCATCGAGGCCACCTTGGGGCATGGAAAATGGATTGTGAGAGAATTGAATTTTTCCAGTTTTATGATCCATTTCATACATAGGAAAATCCACGACCCAACAAAAACGAAAAGCATTTTTTTCAATAAGATCAAGCTCTTCTGCAACCTTTGTTCGAACAAGCCCCGCATATTTTTGTGCTTTGTCTTTTACATCACACACAAAAAACACACCGTCTTGATTGGAAATGTGACATGTTTCCTTCAATTGTTCGATCCGACTTTGGTCTAAAAATTTGGCAATCGGACCTTTGGGTACGCCTTGATCAAAGGTGATATACCCAAGACCAGCCATCCCTTCTGAGCGTGCCCAATCATTTAATTTATCAAAAAAACTACGTGGTTGAATGGCGTTTTGATACCCAATTCCAAGAACCACTTTGTGTTTTGAGACCGCATCGGAAAAAATAGAAAAATCACTGCCTTGAAAAACAGGTGTGACATCATTGATGATAAGAGGATTTCTTAAATCTGGTTTGTCACTGCCGTATTTGGCCATGGCTTCTTGAAAGGGAATGCGCGGAAAAGGGTAATCGGTGATCGTACACTCAGAAAATTCTTTAAACACGCCATGAATCACCGGCTCAATTGTATTAAAGACATCGTCTTGGGTGACAAAGGACATTTCGAAATCCAATTGATAAAACTCACCAGGAGAGCGGTCAGCTCTGGCGTCTTCATCACGAAAACACGGGGCAATTTGAAAGTACCTATCAAATCCAGCCACCATCAATAATTGTTTAAATTGTTGCGGTGCTTGGGGAAGGGCATAAAATTGCCCGGGATGCATACGGCTTGGTACTAAAAAATCACGCGCTCCTTCGGGAGATGAGGACGTTAAAATGGGTGTTTGGTATTCAAAAAAACCAGCTTCTTCCATACGTCTTCTAAGGGATGAGATCACCTTTGATCTTAAAATCATGTTTTGATGGATTCTCTCACGCCTTAAATCCAAAAAACGATAGGTGAGGCGGGTGTCTTCAGGAAATTCTTGGTCGGTATTCACATTAAGAGGCAGTGGCAGAGCAACAGACAAGATTTCAATGGCTGAGACCAATACCTCAATATCTCCAGTTGGCATTTTGTTATTGCGTGTGGATTCAGAGCGAAGAACAACCGTCCCTTCAAATCGAATAACTGCTTCATTTTTCAGTCCTTCTGCTATTTTGAACGCTTCAGAAGCGGGATCAATCACACATTGGGTCATGCCATAATGATCTCTGAGGTCAATAAAAATAAGACCGCCATGATCCCTTTTTTTATGCATCCAACCGGATAAAATAACAGATTCCCCTACGTGTTCTTGTCTTAATTCCCCAAGGGTATGAGTTCTATAAGTCATGATTTTTTTTGATATTATTCTTTATTTAAAGGTACATGTTTTTTATATACGTGTATAGAAAGTGACTTATAAATCAGCTTTCATTAAAACTTAGGCAGCAATTTTTATTTTGCACCAGGAAGCAGGGTATTTAAACCTTTTACCTCTCTATTTTATTAGGAATTTTAGATAAAATGAAAACTGCTGGTAAATTCGCAACCCAGGTTGTGTTTTTTTTCTAACTGGGGTATTTGTTATTCAAGTGTAGATGGGTGTTTCAATTGTTGCGTTTGTCTTCTTTGCCTAAACAAGTCTGGTTTATTGGTATTATGATGTTTTTATTAAACATGTCCTACCTAATGGTCTATAGTTATTCTGCAGTTTATATCAAATCCATATTAGGAGCTTCAACATTATTAATCGGTGTGATTGAGGGGACCGCAGAAGGGTTATCTTATATTTTAAAACTTTTTTCAGGAATTCTTAGTGACTTTTTTAAAAAAAGAAAATCGCTCATGATGATTGGAATGACCTTAAATGTGACAAGTCGAATTATTTTTGGTTTTTTTGCCTCATTTTCCCCTGTCTTATTTGCCAGGTTCATGGAAAGAGTTGGAAACGGTACGTATTCAACGCCACGCGACACTATTGTGGCCGACATTACCCCCAAAGATCAACTGGGAAAAGCCTACGGTTTAAAAAGATCACTCGCCCAGGCAGGTGCCGTATTTGGATGTTTGGCAGGTATATTTGCAATGACCATGACGAATAACAATTACCAAACCGTTTTTAAAATATCAGCAATCCCCGCCATCATTGCATTTTTAATATTATTTTTATTCGTTAAAGAACCGCAAAAAACGTCTCCCGTTGTTCATTATAAAATGTCTCAAAACAAAATTAAATTTTCAGATTTCAAAATATTGGGCCAATCATTTTGGTTGTTAATGATGGTTGTTTTTGTGTTTATGTTATCTCGTTTTGGGGAAAGTTTTTTAATGATTCACGCAAAAGAAACCTTTAGAATACAAGAAAAATATATATCGGTTGTGATGCTGGTATTTAATGGCACATGGTGTTTGGCGTCCTATCCTATTGGCGTGTTAGGTGATCGCATGAATCGTTATTGGTTATTGGCCATTGGAATTGTGTTTTTGGTCATATCAAACTTGTTGCTTGCAACCTCCACAACCTTTCCAATGATGTTGGGTGGAGTTGCGTGTTGGGGAATTCAATATGGAATCACATTAAATATATTTTTATCTTTAATTGCACGTATTGTGCCAGAAGAACTCAGAGGGACTGCTTTTGGCTTTTATTATATTATTTGCGCCACATCTGTATGGTTCGCGGATACTTTGTTTGGGAAAATTGCCCACACCCATGGTATGGATTTTGGTTTTCTAACAAGCGGGGTCATTGGTGCGGTATCCTTACTCATTTTAATCGTCATTATGGGGTATAAGAAAAAAAATATAGAGGGATGATCAAATACAAGCCTTACCTGAAACGACTCATCAATCTTAATATTTCAATTCTGGTCGTATGTATGATCTTGTTTTTTTTGGGTTTTTTTAACCTGTATTCAATAGGTCATACGTATGCTTATAAACAATTAATTTATTTTGTCATTGGCTGTTTGGTATGTCTGTTTGTATTATCAATTCGAACAAAATTTTTTTTTGATTATGCTTACATCATTTATACCATCGTATTTCTATTATTGTTGTGGGTTGAGTTATTTGGTCGCGTTGGAATGGGTTCCAAACGTTGGATTGATTTATATATTATCCAAATTCAACCGTCGGAATTAATGCGCCTGGCTCTTTTGTTGGCACTATGTCGGTATTTTCATTTTCTAGAAAAATCAGAAAAAAATCATATAAAAAACTTTATATTTCCCATGATTTTGATTATACTACCCGTTATTTTAATTGTTAAACAACCAGACCTTGATATGGCTGTGATGTTGCTTATTATGTCTATGATTGTATTTTTTATGGCAGGTTTTCCTTTGAAATTTTTCACGATATTCACTTTTGTATTGGGTGCGCTAATGCCTTTTATTTATTCGTCTATGCATGATTATCAAAAAAAAAGATTATTGGTTTTTTTAGATCCAAGTCTTGACCCCAAAGGAAGCGGTTATCAACTATTGCAATCTAAAATAGCTCTTGGTTCGGCAGGATTATGGGGGAAAGGATGGTTTAAGGGGACGCAAAGTCATTTGAGTTTTTTACCAGAAAAACAAACGGATTTTATTTTTTCCAGTTTTGCTGAGGAATTTGGTTTTATTCCGTGTATGATTGTCATTGTATTATTTTTAATCATCATTTTATACGGTTTTTTTGTGGCGGGTCATTGTAAAAAAAAATTTGAATGGCTATTAGCCATTGGCCTCACCAGCACATTATTTTTATACGTTGCGATTAATATTGGTATGATTAGTGGTCTCATTCCAGTTGTAGGTATTCCCTTGCCATTTTTTTCATACGGAGGAACGGCTCTTATAACGGTTTTTTTAATGGTGGGATTATTAATGGGTATCGATGTGAATCAAAAATCTCGTGAAGGTGTCAGCAATATTCATTTTTAACAAAAAAAATACCAGTTTAAATTTTTATCATCATTGTGTATTTGTTGAAAAATAAACTACAATGATTTTGGGAGTCGAAACACTACGGTGCCCTATGCTTAAATCACTGTCCTTTATGGCTTTAATGCTCACTCACTTGGGTTTTTCAAAAATTCAAAAAGTCGATTATCAATTTGTTCAAGATGCTACCAAAGATGCAAATGTTATTATTTTTGATGCGCGTACTGACAAATATTTTGATCAACAAGTTATTCCAAATGCAAAACATTTACCCGGAAATTCTACGGATCAAAAAATTGATGAAATATTAAAAGGAATCCCAAAAGAACGTAAAATTATCGTTTATTGTGGTGGCATTGAATGCCCAGCCAGCGAATGGTTGTCTGAAAAATTAGATAAAAAAGGTTACACAAACATTTTTGAATACAAAGGTGGTATTGAAGAATGGAGAAAAAAAGGCCAAGCAACTGAAAATTATCCACTAAAATTAAACAAATAGACACATCTTACAAAGCCATTACCCGTTATGGGTAGTGGTTCTTATTGTCCTCAATAACTTCATTTTTAATAATTTTGTATAAATTAGTACATATTTAATTGTAATTGCTACTATAGATATAAAAGGTGTTGAATGGTGATTGGCGTCTATGAAGAAAAATTTGTTTGAAATAATTGTTGGTTTTGTTTTGATCATCGTGGTGACGAGCTTTAGTTTTTTTGTTTATCGTCAAACTTATCAAGGATCTGAAAAAACTTATACTATTCATGCTATGTTCGATCGTGTTGATGGTATTTTGGTCGGCAGCGATATAAAAATGAGCGGTGTTAAAATCGGTAAGGTAAAGAATATTTATCTTGATCCAAAATCTTATAGGGCTGTGGTTACTTTGATGATTGATGATTCATTGGATATTCCATACAATTCAATGGCCGCCATTGTCAGCGAAGGATTTATGGGAGGTAAATATTTGAATATTACTCCAAGTGGTCATGACAATAATATTCCTAAAGATGGAACTGGTAAAATTACGATGACCCAATCATCTGTGAGTTTGGAAGCATTGCTTGGAAAATATATTTTTAACTCTCAAAAGGATGCCAAGGCATCTAATGCTAACGCATAAGATGTTTCTCCCATTCCCATGATAATACCAGCTGCATGGGAATGTATATAGGAATGATGACGAAAAGATTCACGTTTATAGATGTTGGATAAATGAACTTCAATAATTGGGATTGTGAGAATTTCAAGAGCATCGTACAAAGCAATAGATGTATGTGTATAAGCACCAGCATTAATAATGAGCCCTTTCGCGTAATCTGCTGATTCTTGAACCCACTCTACCAATTCGCCTTCATAATTAGTTTGTCGAAAATCAATATCAACGTTTAAGGCTGCAGCTTTTTCCAAGCATTTTTTTTTGATATTTTCAATAGATGTTTTCCCATATAAGTTAGTAGATCTTTTATGTAATATATTTAAATTGGGGCCATTAAGTATGTAAAACATTTTTTTTATAATATGGCGGGAGTGACGGGACTTGAACCCGCGACCTTCGGCGTGACAGGCCGACGCTCTAACCAACTGAGCTACACCCCCCTATATAAAGAATCATAGCCGATTTATTTTTTAAAAGTCAAATATCTCATTGCCACGGGGTGTGATTAAAAGTGGGGGGATAATTCTTATTAACTATGTTATTTTTTAAATTAGAAATCAATTTTTATTTTTTT
>JALRGP010000045.1 GCA_023259685.1 Alphaproteobacteria bacterium
ATGTGAATGAGAGAAAATTTATTGTTATATATTCCAAAGGACGAGATGGCGGAAATAAACATGCAAACAATAAACATCCAATCTAAGACTTTATGAATTTTTGTGCCTTTAATTTGCAAAAGATTGGCAGATCCCAATACTAAGGCAACAATCGAGGAAATAGAGTGTATCAATATGAATATGGTCATGGTTTTATTGTTATGTTACCTCAATTTCCTCAAAAACCACAGCACCAGGTCATCATCAAGCGCATAGCTATTACCCGGAATTGTTGGTTCGTAATTATAAGTAACACCTTTGCCGTCAGGGATATATCCGCGTTTCATAGAGCTTTTTTCATGTGTACGTGTTGCACATTTGGGCAAGGAACATTGTCAATAATTCCAAAAACATCATAACCTCTCTTTTGATAGAAAGTTACAGCCTCTATACGAATAGTTTCTAAAACAGCGCCATAGCAGCCTCTCGCCTTTGCTTCAGATTCCAATTTTTCCAAAAGCTTTGACGCTAAACCTTGTTTGCGAAAGGCTTCGATTACAAAAAAGTCATCGATAAAGAGAACATTATTGATGCAAATCTTACCACTTATTCCAGCAACAACTTGATCGTCTTTTTTAAAGACGTAGCGTATAAAATCAAAAGGCGTATCCTTCCCATTAAAATCAGGGACGATTGTCTTGTTAAACTCAAAAAGTTGATTGCTAAGTGCGCCTAGCTCTTGTGGTGTGCCTTCTGTCAAAATCATTTTTTAACTCCTATTTTATTATTGTGGTTTCTTAAAAATTAACGTCATAGGGGTTAATTTCAACACGATCTATTTTTTGCATGGTATTTAACTTTGATAAGATATGATTTATAAGTTCGCGAATATCAGCGCATCGATGCGGATGGTCTTTAGGGTCTGATCGTTTAAGAAGGTCAAGCAACGATGATAAATTCAATAAATGTATGGTAGTGGACCAATGAGCGGGTAATTTAATACCATTTTTTTGCAAAGCCTCTATAAATGAGTTCTGGAATTCAGGTGGCATTTTATGGGCGTATCTGAGCATGTTAGCCACATCCCAAAGGTAAGACCCAGAAAAAGCAAATTCCCAGTCCAAAATGCCAGTGACAACCCAAGAACCATTAATATGGTCTACACAAATTGACGATTAGGGCAGGGTAAACGCATAAAAATGATTTTTTAAAATATGATATCCTAAGAATAAATAGTTCAATTCTATTTAATGGATATAAAAAAAAAGATTATCATTGCCGCTTCGGCAGTTGTTGTTAGCTATTGGATCGTTAATAAAACATTAGATCTGATGAAACCAAAAATTAGATCCTATTGCGAACAATTGTTAATGGATGATCAGATGATGAAATTTGGAGATCAAATAGCATCTGTTGAGGTTGAAGAAGTCAAAAACTTGCCCATGACACGGCGTATTAACACCATTGGCCGCCTTAAAGCAAAGTCAATCATTGAATTAAAAACAGAAATCCCCTCACGTGTTGAAGATCTGCCTGTGTCGGATGGAAGCCAAGTTTCAAAAGGAGAAACACTCCTTCAATTAGATGAGCGAGAAACATTAGCTAAATTAAAAAGTGAAAAAGCTCAATATGAATTCAGAAAAGCTGAATATGAACGGATGAAATCTTTGCATGGCCAAAACTTTGAAAGCAAAAAAAAGATGGAAGAAGCAAAAGCAGGGATGGAAACGTCTGAAGCCAGAATTGAAGAATTAGAGGTCACTTTGTCAAAATTAAAACTCACAGCTCCTTTCGATGGAACAATGGGTATTATTGAGGTCAGTAAGGGGGCATATGTTCAACCAAATCAGGTGTTAGGAAGTTTTGTTGATAATTCATTTATGCATATTGATTTCAAAATTCCTGAAAAATTTATCAATGATGTGGGGCCTGGACAGGTGGTTGAGGTAACATTAAATGCTTTGGATCAAATTTTTGAAGGGACAGTAGAAGCTGTGGAACCCAAAAGTGAAATTGAAAGCCACAGTGTTAAAATCAGAGCCGGCATGGAAAATTATCAAAATTTATTACGCCATGGCATGTTTTGTAACATCAGTTTAATTATTGGTGAAAAATCCAACGCTTTGTCCATAGAAGAACATGCCGTTGAAGTGGAAGGGGAAGTCGAATACGTCTGGGTTATTGAAAAAGGAAAAGCCATGAAACGTCGTGTTATGACGGGATCCAAGGAAAAAGGACGTGTTGAAATTTTGGCTGGTCTTGAAATTGGTGAAATGGTTGTGGTTGCAGGTCAATTAAAATTGTACCCTGGATCTAAAGTTAAAATTACCAACTTGTCTGCAGACGAAAGCATAAAAACAAAAGATGATCAAGAATTTGATAAACCTGTTGAGAAAATATCTAAAAAATTTAAAGTCAAAAGAAAAGGTCAAAAGCAATGAAATTATCTCAAATTTGCGTCAAAAGACCCGTTTTAGCGTGGGTCTTTACGCTGATTATTATGTCAATTGGTTTGTTGTGCATGACAAGGCTTCAACTACAACAATGGCCTACGGTATCAAAACCATATATTAGCATTTCAACGGATTTACCTGGTGCAGGTCCAGACGTTGTTGAGGCACAGGTCACGCGTGTCATTGAGGATGCGATGTCAAACATTGAAGGTGTGATGACAATTACATCCAATAGCAGTTCTGAAAAAAGTGAGGTGAGCGTTGAGTTTAATCCAGAAAGAAAAATGGACGAAGCCACCAACGATGTGCGTGATCGATTAAGTAAAATCAAAGATAAAATTGCCCAAGAAGCCAGCGAACCATTGATCACAAAATCAAAATCAGATGACCGTGCTGTTGTGACGTTGGCTTTGACCAGTACCGAAAAAAATCCTACTGAATTATATGACCTGGCCCAAAGGGATCTTGTGAAAGATCTTGAAGCCATGCCGGGAGCTGCCCGTGTGGATGTGATGGGTGCCGGTGATATTATGATGAAAATTTATCTTAAACCAGATCAAATGGCTTCTTATGGCATTTCTGTTATTGAGGTGATTAACGCGATTAAGCGTCAAAATTTTGAAAAACCTGCCGGGCGCATTGTAACAAAAAATAAAGAATATATTTTGACAACCGTTGCAAGTCTGGAAAAACCTGAAGAATTTGAACAACTGATTGTATCCAATAAAAACGACACCCTCGTTCGTTTAAATCAGATCGGCCACGTTGAACTCAGTGATGATAACCGCAAAACCAAAACACGTTTTAATGGGAAACGCTGTGTGACGCTTGGGATTGTTAAACAATCAAACGCCAATCCTTTAGAAGTCTCGAAAAACGTTGAAAAAATTTTAACAAAATTAAGAAGCGTTTTGCCAGAAGACGTATGTTTAGATATTGCTAACGACTATAAGCCCAAATTTATCAAAGCTGCCCTTGATCGTGTGTTTAAAACTATTTTAGAAGCGATCGTACTTGTTGTTGCCGTTATTTTATTATTTTTAAGATCATGGAAAGCATCTCTTGTTCCCCTTGTGACGATTCCGGTATCATTACTTGGGACATTCTTTTTTATGTACATATTTGATTTCAGTATTAACTTTTTAACATCGATTGCGTTGGTGTTGGCTATTGGTTTGGTTGTAGACGATGCGATTGTGGTTCTTGAGAAAATTCACCGTCACATTGAATCCGGCATGAGTAAGATCGAAGCCGCCATTCTTGGTATGAAGGAGATCAGTTTTGCCATTATTGCCATGACATTAACTTTGGCGGCGGTGTATGCACCAATCTCTTTTGCTCAAGGTGTGATCGGTAAATATTTGATAGAATTTTCTATTTCCCTTGCCGTATCTGTCTTGATTTCAGGATTTGTGGCTTTGACTTTATCTCCAATGATGTGCTCTCGATTGCTTAATAAAGATGATCACCATGTATCCAAAAAAGAACTGAAAGTCGCTCACGGTTGGAAAAAATTTTTCTTGCAATTTAAATCAGATGAATGGCTGGAAAAATTAGAAAAAAAATATGTGCATTTCTTAGAAATTGCTTTAAAAAAACGTTTTTTAACCATTGGGTGCGGTATTTTATTGTCGGTGCTTGGCGGTGTTATTTATCAATATTTACCTTCAGAATTGACGCCAAAAGAAGACCAAGGAGCCATTTTGGTGGAAGGACACGCTCCTTTATCGGCAACACTGAGTTACACAGAAGGATATGTGGAACAAATTGACACCTATTTAGCCAAAGAATTCCCCGATATTGAACGACGTGTGACCCAAATTAATAATCCGTCTTTTGATATTAATATTGAACTTAAAAAAAATCGTAAATTATCAACCGATGAAATTACAAAAAAAATCCAAGGATTTTTAAAAACAATCACTGGTGTTGATGCAAAAATCAAAATGACGGGTGATGAGGAAAGTAAGGTTGTTCAATTTGTGGTGCGCGGCAATAAAAATCATAAAGAAATGTCTGAAATCGTCTCAAGACTTATCAGTCAAAAGCTGCATGGTACAAAAATTATGGGACCCATTCACTCAGCAACGCGCCCAGAAAGTGCGGATTATTTAATTACAATTTTACGTGATAAAGTGTCTGCATTGAATTTAGAACCTTATACTGTTGCGGAGACCATTGATGCGCTCATTAGAGGAGCTCAAGCACGAACATTTAAGAGAGAAAAACAGATGTATCGTGTATGGGTTGAAGTGGCCGACGTCGACCGCCAAAGTCCCGATGACGTATTAAAATTGTTTATCAAAGCCAATGATAAAGAACAAACATTGGTTCCCCTGGCGGAACTTGTGAATTTAACAACACGTATGAGCCCGGTTGAAATATTTCGTTATGACCGTATGCGTGCCGTATCAGTATTTGCCTATATGAAACCTGGATACAGTTTGGGTCAAGGCGTTAAAGAGGTTGAAAAATTAACGCCTGAACTGAAAGAATTAGATGTTCGTGTGGACTTTATCAATGAAACCAAAAGATTTTTAACAGAAGGAAATACAATTATTATGATTTTTGGTTTTGCTTTGTTGTTTATTTATTTAGTGATGGCAGCCCAATTTGAAAGTTGGCGTGATCCCTTTATGATTTTAATGACCGTTCCTTTTGCTTTAGCAGGAGCCCTGTTAATTTTATTCTTTATTGACCGAGGCAGTATTAATATTTATTCTAATATGGGATTAATTACATTAATTGGCTTGATCACCAAACACGGAATTTTGATGGTAGATTTTGCAAATGAATTGCGCCAGTCCCAAAATTATAAGATTCATTTTGCCATTGTAGAAGCAGCCAAATTGCGTCTTCGCCCCATTTTAATGACCACTTTTGCAATGGTTTTTGGCGCCATTCCAATGGTTTTTGGAACTGATGAAGGCGCAGAGGCACTACGTCAAGTTGGATGGGTTATTGTGGGTGGAATGAGTATTGGAACAGTATTCACATTATTTGTATTACCAGCCGTTTATACATTAATGTCCCCCAAACAAATGAAAGTTTTGGAAAAAATTTAAAATAAACTTAAATGTTTTAAAAAAAATCCAAGCATCAAATCCCCGCATAAAGTGGGGATTTTTTTATAAAAATCTATGACTGTCTGTATTTTACATTATCAAACGAAGATTTTGGGCGTATATCAACTCCATGGTCTGTGATTTTCATATAATCAATATGATCCTTGATGAAGGGGCGAATTTTTAAAAATTTTTCACTGATGGATGATCGAGTTGGCGGCTGATTGAGATAAAAATATGTCATTTGCACTGCTAATATCATATACAATAAACCGATAATAATTGTCATGACAGACGGTTTTTTTTTAAAAGAAATATTCGTGATTTTTTGTCCATTTAAATCTGTATGGTCCCCAACCATTTCATAACCTAAATTTTGATAAAACTGGATTTGTGTTTGATCTAATTGTTCTTGTTTCACCACGTACCCATCCAATAAAATATAACAATCATCATTCTGTATAAACACACCCTTAGGTACAATTTTAGATAACGCCAAGGCTTTTTCAACGCTCTCAAAACGGCCGTGGGTTTGTGATTGATTGTGCAAGACTAAAACACGATGATTCAAATACATAACCTTTACAAAAGGATCGAATAAATGTTTTATAATCATCCGTATATAATAATGTTTCTCTAACCAAATAAATTGAAACTTAGCCATAGGATGCAATAATCACAGCACAACGATGAGCCAACGATTGAGCAAGTGTTCGATAAACACCTTGTTCTTGAGAAAAGTTCGCAAACGGTTGATCAGATGTTTGGGAAAAAGATGATATGACATCTGTATTTTTTTGAAATGTCTGATCACCTATTGTCATGGTGATGCAGGCGATTAAACGTATGTGTTGACGTTGAGCACTTGCATCCGACGCAAAACACAGATCGCTTTTATCTTCCTTTAACTCAATATAAATGCGGCTTTGCAAAGGAAGAGAAAAATTTTGTAATTGATTTGTCAGTGCGATTTTAAACATATGACAAATGAGAGGCGACGTAGATAATGGCTTGACGGTCACACAATGAGATTCTTTAGCTGTGTTTTTTTTAAGAACAGGCTGAAATCCACACCCATTTAAAAGGATACTTAAGACAAGTCTACAAACGACTGTTCGGAAGGTTTTAAAAAAAATTTTTCAACAAGACATAGGAACCCTTCTTGATGAGAGCTTACCTCAAAACCCGTTTCTTTTAAAATCCAATAACACATGGTATCGATATCTATAACGTGATTTAAAAAATTTATCATTTTTTCAAATAACACAGGGTACGGATCACCAAGTGGTAAAATTTTTAATAAAATATTTTTAACCAGTATAATGTCTGATTCTCGGTGTCGAAATGACATTCGACGTAACCTTTCGATTTTTAAGGATCCTTTTGGTTTAAATTCTACAAATACGTGATCCATTAAATCGAGTGATTCATGCATTGTGCAAAAACCAGTTTCAAGACCTTTGTTATCTGTGAATATGGATAATAACCAGCGTGATTCTAAAATAGGTTGTTTTTTTAAAACAATACCTTCAGATTTGATCGTCAGCATGGGAGTGAAGGTATTTGATATAATCTTGGATGGATGCCAGTTCGATAACGGTTAAGTTTTTTAATTGTTTATCTTCTGTTTGCTTTGGTATATATGCTTGTTTTAAATTTAAGCGTTCTGCTTCTTGCAACCTTAAATAAGGGCGCCTTACTGGCCGTAAATGACCACTAAGGCTCAGTTCACCAAAAAAAATACCTTTAGGAGCCGGCTTTTTTTGATAGGATGAGATCAGTGATGCTGCAACGGCCAAATCTGCACTTGGCTCAGTAATTTTTAACCCACCTGCCACATTTAAATACACATCTTTTTGAGATAGGGACATTTTTAAACGGCTGTCTAAAATGGCCAGAATCATTGATAATCGGTTCATATCAAATCCAACACACGTGCGTTTGGCAATACCAAATGCAGTGTCTGTGACAAGGGTTTGAACTTCACATAAAATGGGCCGCATTCCTTCCAAAGATGCAAAAATACTACACCCCGTTTCCGTAATCGTGCCATTAGATAAAAATAATTCAGAAGGATTGGCGATTTCTACAAGCCCTTGGTCTTGCATACGAAATACCCCCATTTCATCGGTTGGGCCAAATCGATTTTTCAGTGTTCGAAGTAACCGAAAATCATAATGACGGTCTCCTTCAAAATATAAAACGGTATCAACCATATGTTCCAATAATTTAGGCCCGGCTAATTGACCATCCTTCGTGACATGGCCAACGATAATGACCGTCATGGACGACGATTTAGCAAATGCCATTAAATCCATAGTACAGACCCGGATTTGAGCCATTGATCCTATTGTGGCATCAATTTTTTGAGAAAACATTGTTTGAATGGAATCAATAATTACAAGTCCAGGTTTTTTAGTTTTAAGAATTCCTAAGACTTTATCTAAATCTGAGGAGGATGATAAGTAAATATCATCGCTTGCGGGACAGGATAATCTTGAAAAACGTCCCTGGACTTGTTGAACAGACTCTTCGGCAGAGATGTAATAAACAGGTTTTTTTTGCCCCACTTGAGCCAAGACTTGTAATAATAATGTGGATTTTCCAATGCCTGGCTCTCCCGCGAGTAGAATAATTGATCCTTCGACAAGACCGCCGCCACAAACCCGATCAAATTCGTCGATGCCCGTTTTATAGCGTTGTTCTTGAAAAGCTTGTTGCTGGAATATGGGAACAAACATGGCATCAGAATTT
>JALRGP010000046.1 GCA_023259685.1 Alphaproteobacteria bacterium
TATCATGAGACGAAATGCTATGTCCTGAAAACATCTATTGAATTGTGTCAATAAAATTCTTCGTGCGTAGGCCCTGCCCCTGGGCACTTACAATCTTGTCATTTTTTTTTAGATATGCAAAAATCAATTATGAATAGTAAAAATGTTTGCTTATGCTGAAATATCAAAAAATTGGAATTGCTTTCGTTGGTTTTTCTGCTGTTCTAGTCATTTTTAACAATTCAAAAAAATACACAGATCATCAACGTGATATCCAAGGCAACGTACCTGTTCACTTTTTTGATGATCATTCTGATTCAAATCATCAAAGATTTATCGAAAATAGTACTTTAAAGCCCCGGCCAACATCTATTGAAATTGAATCAGGATCTACCCTTAAAACAATTTTTAAAGATCTCAATATTGATGAAGCTCAGGCTTTAGATATGACAATCGCATTCTGTAAAGTGGCATCTGCAAAATCTTTAAAAGCAGGGCAAACCATTGAGATTCATTATGACGATCAGCAATTCGTATCAAAGATGGTGTTCCATACTAAATCTGGGAACCATATTATTCTTGAGAAAAAAGGAGAATCCTTTATTGCACAACGTCAAGTTGTCCAATTACAAAAAGTTTTAAAAAAATTTAAAGGATCCATTGATTCCAGTTTTTACCAAACAGCTCAACGCTTAGGTGTACCATTAAAAATTATTAAAGAATCTGTTCAAATCTTAAGTTATAGCGTTAACTTTCAACATGGCATCCAATACGGAGATCATTTTGAAATTGTTTTTGATGCATTTGAAAATGATCAAGGGCATATCTTAAAAACAGGTGACATCCATTATGTATCCTTGGGACAACATAAGTTTTATCGTTTTAATGAACAATATTATAATGGGCACGGCGAGAGCGTTGTTCGAACACTCCTTCAAACACCGTTGGAAGCCAGTTGTTTAAAAGTGACCTCTAAATTTAGCAGTGGCCGTTTTCATCCTATCAAAAAATATACCCGCGCTCATAAAGGAGTTGATTTTGGTGCAAGAACCGGAACACCTATCAAAGCAGCCGGGAACGGTATCATTGTCAAAAAAGCTTATCACGTAGGAGGCTACGGTAATTTTATTCAAATCAAGCATGGATCAGGGTATCAAACATTATATGCACACATGAGTAAGTTCGCTCAAAACATTCACGTTGGATCAAAGGTAAAGCAAGGACAGTTGATTGGTTATGTAGGAAGCACAGGTCTTGCCACAGGTCCCCATTTACATTATGAAGTGATATTGAATAATTGCCATGTGGACCCTCAAAAAGTTAAAATGTTCCCAACTGGTCATTTATCTGGTCGTCAGAAAAAAATGTTTGATCACCATAAACGTCGTTTTGAAACATTGTAATAATGGTACGTCAAAATTTATCTCAATACGGGTTTGTTAAAAATTTATATGACAAGAGTCCTGATGTATCGCCTCAGCCTCACCACCCCCTTGTCATTATAGGAACCGGTGGATCAAGTTTAGGCTTCCAAGCTCTGTCTTGTTTGTACGATGATACGAATGTTTTTTTTGTGGATCATCTGAGTCAAAAAGACAGTTTGAAGATTATTGAATTCATTAAAAACAATCATCCGATCATCATTAGCATTAGCAAATCCGGCGAGACAATTGAAACAATTTTTCAAACGCATTTTTTTTGGCAATCCTTAAGGGGACATGATGCAACATGGATAGGAATCACTGAAGATTGTTCCTCCACATTATTTCATTTGTATCAAGACCATAATTTTACATTCTATCCTCATCCAAAAGACGTGGGTGGACGCTTTAGTATCTTTACCGTCGTGTCCATGATTCCATTTGCCCTCAAAGGACATGACGTTTTTAAATTTCGCCAAGGGGCTCTTAAAATTTTTGAATCATACAATTCTGGACTTTACACACCATCATCATTTTTCAAAGAATCTTATGATCAAGGGAAAAATTTGTTAGTGGTGATGACGTACGGTTCTTGTTTGAATCAATGGGCCCAGTGGTTTTTGCAATTGTTTGCTGAGAGCCTAGGTAAGCTGAAGCATAAAGGGATCACTCCCCTTCATTCCAAAGGCCCCATGGATCAGCATTCTCAATTACAACTGTATATGGATGGCCCTCAGGATAAAATGTATTGGATGATCCATTTGAAAGAGCATGGTGATTTTATGTGCAATGGACGCCCCATGGACCATATAATGCATGCTTGTTACCAAGGAACCAAAGAATCCCTTAAACCATGCCGTTTTGTGGATATTGATACCTTGGATGAGGGAGTTATTGGACAGTTTTTTGCAAAATGTTTTTTGGATGTTTTACATTTGGCACACCAATGGGATATTAATCCTTTTGATCAACCTGCCATTGAAACATTAAAAAAAAATATTAGTTCTTTTATGTGAAAATAGCCATCTTTTCTGGTGCATGATCATTCCGAATACACCCGTTGTCTTCGTTAAACACAACACCCAATCGCCAATGAAATTGGTTTTCTATGCCTAAGTGGGATCTTGCGACGTTATTTAGCTTTTCTGCAGTCAACAGCAAAGATGATATATCATAGCGTGTTTCCTTTATTTCTTTATCTTTTTTAACCACTCCAGATCATGTGTCACTGC
Organism: Alphaproteobacteria bacterium; assembly: GCA_023259685.1. Lineage (GTDB taxonomy): Bacteria > Pseudomonadota > Alphaproteobacteria > JALRGP01 > JALRGP01 > JALRGP01. The sequence goes on from JALRGP010000046.1 coordinate 2,633, forward strand.
TGCTACTCTTTTTTCTATCCTTCCGTGACCTTTGACAACCCATGGTAACCATCGTCGCAATACGATTATTAGATCTCTGACTTTTAAATTCCCTTGTTTTGTTGTGAATTTGCCACAAATTTTCATGCGTAGGTCCTGTGATGGCGGCTAGTTTACATCATCGTGACGGGCATGATGATGTAACCTCCTGTTCTCATTTCATTGTCTTTTAAAATTATCTTTTTAAAGAAAAAAATCCTTAAGATGGCATCTTGAGTTACAAAAATTTTATAAAAATTAACTAAAAATTTACTTTTATGATTTATGATCCATTATAACAAAGGGAAAAACACCACTGTTCTATGGAAAAAATCATTGAAATGATGAAAAAAATTGGTATCAAAAAATTATCATTGATCATTGGATGTTCAATCTTACTGATTGTCGCGATCATCTTTACAATTTTAACCGTAACAAAACCGGTTATGGGGGTATTGTTTTCAGATATTGAACCAAACGAGGGTGGAAAAGTTATTGAAAAGTTGAAATCATTAAATATTCATCATGATGTTGAGGGCCATAAAATATTAATTCCCAAAGATGACATTGCAAGAATTCGCATGGAATTGGCTCAAGAAGGTTTGCCCAACGGCCATACAGTTGGATTTGAATTATTTGAAAAAACTGACGTTTTGGGCACAACTAACAATTTATTTGATATTAATTATACTCGTGCCTTAGAAGGGGAGTTGGCCAGATCTATTAAAACAATCCAAGGTATATTATCCGTTCGTATTCATCTTGTTTTACCAAAACGAGAATTATTTAGTCGAGACAAATTGACGCCTTCAGCCTCCGTCGTTATTCGTCAAAAGCCAGGGACTCATTTATCTACTGAACAAGTCCAAGCTATCCAACATTTGATTGCGTCATCTGTTCAAGGGATGAGTTTTGATCAGGTTGCGGTCATTGATGATAAAGGAGGTTTACTTGCTAAAGGGGTGAGTCAAAGTCAAAAAATATCCGAACATTTTAAATATCAACAAGACATGCGCACCCAAGTGGAAACAAAATTGATTCATTCGGTTGAATCACTATTGGCAAAAATTGTTGGACAAGATCAATACCGTGTTGAAATTACTGCTGACCTTGATTTTGATCAATTATCGTCCACATCAATCATTTATGATCCTGATGGACAGGTGATTAAACATAGCCAAAGCTCGGAAGAAGGCAACGATAGTTTAGATCCAAAAATTGATACGGTGACTATTCAAAATAATTTACCTCACTATCAACCGCACCACAAAAAATCGTCAGATACTCATACTCAAAATACGTCTACAAATACCCAAGAAGATATTGATTACGAAATTTCAAATACTACTAAAAACTATGTCAAGGAAATCGGAGCTATTAAGCGCCTCAGTGTGGCTGTTATGGTTGATGGATTGTATCAAAAAAATGCCAATGGAAATTTGGAGTACATCGCAAGAAGTCAATCCGATTTAGATAAAATGACGCAACTTATTAAAACGGCTGTGGGTTTTAAAGATGAACGCGGGGATATGATGAGTGTGGTAGATATTCCTTTCACAAAAGATGTTATCATTCATGATCCCATCACAACGGAGTCATTTCTATGGTTTAAAATGATGGAACTATTGATAATATGTGGAGCTATTTTAGGGGCATCATTATTCCTTATTCGACCATTGCTGTTGCATCTATTTTCAACAAAAACAGATCCGGAAGAACCATCTATTCACAAGGTCAAAACAATTGTAGATACTCAACCGGACCAAGCTGTATCGGTGCTTCGCCAATGGATGAATTCTCCACCACCACACGCATAAAGGGGATGGTTTCATGGATCCAAGTGGCGTTGAAAAAGTTGCAATTTTATTGATGTCATTGCCAGAAGACCAAACAACAAAAATAATATCTTTATTAACGGAGGATGAAATTTTAGACATATCACGTGCCATTCATAAATTGGGTATGGTTAAAGCACAAGTTATCAATAATTTGTGTCGGGATTTTTTGCACACAATTGAACATCAACAGGTGGTTGGAGGAGAATATTCAGCAAAACATTTAATACAAAAAGCATTTCCCCAAGATAAAATGCCCCATGCGATGGAAGAAATCAAATCGCCCCCTGGTAAAACGATTTGGGAAAAATTATCCCATTGTGATACACAGGATGTATTGGATTTTTTATCTCAACAACATCCACAAACAATTGCAATTATCTTATCAAGGCTTCACCCAGAAAAAAGTTCAATTTTCCTCAAGATGATGGGCCATGATGAAACCTATGACATTTTAACGCGTATTGCAAAAATGAAAGAGGTATCCGTTGATACACTGACACATATTGAGGATCTTATGAAAGAATTTATTGATACTTTGTGTGGGACCACCAATTCTCACAGCCCTCAAACTTACGTCAATCATTCAAAGGTTTTAGCAACAATCATTCATTATTTGGGTGATGATATTGATGAAAATTTCTTAAAAAATATTGGTGAGAAAAATCCTGATATCCTTAAAAAGGTCAAACCATTTTTAAATCATTTGGATTGCTTAAACCATTTAAACACTGAGGACTTTACGCATTTATTAAATACAATAGATATGCGTACTTTTGTGAAGGCTATTAAAGATGACCCCTGTTACATGCACGTTATGCAGCATATTCCACAAGAATTTCAATTGTCGATTAAACATATGCTTGCTCGCGTTCAACCGACTCCTCTTGAGAAAAATTTTTCTAAAAAAGAGTTGTTAAATCATTTGCATCGTCTGTCAAAAGAAGGGCATCTGTCTTTGACTTTAACGCAGGATATCAAATCATGATTAAACTACACCACATTTTAAATGATTTTGGAAATACAAATGCATACATGTTTGCTCCGCCTATACCAAAAGATGAAGCAGACCGCATGGAAAAGGATGCATTTGAACAAGGTTTTTTAAAAGGACAAAAAGATTTGGAACCTTTAATCGAAGATTTAAAAAACAAAGATGATTGTTTTAAACAATTACAAGAACATTTATCTGATTTTCAAACATTTATGGATGATTTGCAAAGGCAATGCCTTCATGACACTTTACGTTTAAGTATCAGCGTTTTTAAAAAATTAATGCCCCATTTATCCAATATCCACATGGTCCAAGATATCTTGGCCACCATTGACACGGCAAAAACCCAATCTCGTTCCACGGAATGTATTCATATCCATCTGCATCCATCTTATGTGGATGAGATTCGATCTCATCTGGGGGTGAGTCAGCACGTTCATATTGAACCACGCGACGATTTTCAAAAAAATCAAGTTCACGTTGTGACTGATTGCAGTCAAATGACCTTTCATCATGATGATAATATTACAAAAATTTTCAAATTACTGGAATCATTTTTACCGGAGAACAGCCATGAATGACACACTTTCTCATGGAGAATTACCTATGACCATGACCTGTGTTTTGGGCAGTGTATCAATCTCTTTAAAAGATTTGATGAACTTAGGGGTCGGTAGCATTGTCGTATTGGATCATCATATGGATGACGCAATCGATATCATCATGAATGATACAACGGTTGCCAAGGGTCATATGGTCATGATTGATGATCAAAAAGTTGGTGTCATTGTCAGTGACGTTTTTAGTTAATACATTATTGGGGAGTTTTATGATGCGTATTTTAATTATTGGGGAAATCAGTGGCTATATCGGTGAAGCTGCAGGAATTGCCATCAAAAATGGAGGAAAAATTTTACATGCACCTAACGCTGATATGGCAATGGATGTCTTATTAAACGGCAAAGGTGCTGATATTATTTGGTATGATTTGGGATTGATGGGAATCGATCGTTTTATTGAGGGTCTGAATTCCCAACGTTTGATGGTTCCGGTGATTGCATGTGGCATAGAGATTCAACTTTGTGATATTGAACGTGCTATCACAGCGGGTGCAAAGGATTATATCAATTTACCCCCTGACCCCGAAATGATTGGCATTATTTTAAGAAATTTCTCCCAAAAAAATGATCATGTTATTTTCAAAAGCAGTGAAATGAATGATGTTATTGCAATGGCAAAACGAGTGGCCAACAGTAACGCCAGTATTTTAGTGACAGGAGAATCAGGAACAGGTAAAGAGGTTGTTGCTAACTTTATTCATCAATCATCAAAGCGATCAAAACAAGCTTTTGTGGCAATTAATTGTGCAGCAATTCCAGAAAATCTTTTAGAATCTGAATTGTTTGGTCATGAAAAGGGAGCTTTTACAGGGGCATTGGCAAGGCGTATTGGAAAATTTGAAGAAGCGCACGGTGGCACTATATTTTTGGATGAGATCTCTGAAATGCATCCCCGCCTTCAGGCCAAATTATTAAGAGCAATCCAAGAACGGGTGATTGATCGGGTCGGAGGCACATCACCTATACCCGTCGATATTCGTATTATTGCAACGTCTAATCGCGATATGGAAAATGCCATTAAAAAAGGAGAATTTAGAGAGGATCTTTATTTTCGTTTAAATATCGTAGGGATTCATTTACCGTCTTTACGGGAACGTCGTGATGATATACTACCATTGGCTCAACATTTTATTAAACGTTACAGTGAATTAAATTTTATACCCGTTAAAGATTTGTCAATGGACAGTATCAATGCTTTGTTAAATTATAAATGGCCAGGAAATGTCAGAGAACTTGAAAATTGCATCCACAGAGGAGTGTTGCTATCAAACGGTCATTCTATTGAGCCCAATGATTTATTTATTAAAAAATTAAACAGTATTCATAATCCTTATGCAACACAAATGGTTGGAAAAACAATTTCACAAATAGAAAAAGAACATATTTGGGTGACTCTTGAATCGTGTGATGGAAACCGGACGAATGCGGCTTCTATTTTGGGGATTTCTCTTCGAACACTCCGCAATAAATTAAAGGAGTACGAACACTATGATGATCATATGGGTTGAACAATCACTGACCCCGTCAAATCTACGGTTAAAGAGGCAGGGATATACCCAATTAACTATAACGTAGCAGCAGAAAATAAATTTTTAGTTAAAAAATTTTAATTCCTGACATTTGATTTAAACCGGGAATCTTTTCAAAACGGCGACTGTGAAATATATGGGGATGTAAAAATGTATCTAAATTAATATGATCATAGGTTAAATCATGACATTTTTTTTCAATACAATGAGGTAAATCAAAATATGTTTTACTGTCTTTTTGAGATAAAAAAACAAACGGAGCATTAAAATAATTTCCAACTGCATAATATGTTTTGGAAATACATGGGCC
>JALRGP010000047.1:0-2400 GCA_023259685.1 Alphaproteobacteria bacterium
CATCCCCCGCCATTCCAGTTGGCATAAGCAAAGTACATAGCAATCGTCAGTACCAAGATCAACCTCTCTATTCGCTTTGGATCTTTCAGTTGTGTATTGGTGATCCTGTGCTCTTAACTTTGCGGGTTTGAATCATTTAGAGAATGTGAGAAATATGGACTATTAAAACTTGATTTCTTACGTCGTTTTTACCCTATAAAAATGGGGCACCATCTCGCTCAACATATCAAAGAATTTTATCCCTTATATCTCCCCAGAAATTTCAATGGTCACTTGAAAGTTTGGATGGAGAAAATTGCTAAAGCCCAAGAATCTCAGGTTATAGCCATTGATGGTAAAACCCACCTTTGAAGATCAGAAGAGAATGGGGAAAAAAACCATCTTGTGAGTGCGTTTGCCACAAAAGATGGTCTTATTTTGGGGCAAGAAAAAGTCTGTGACAAGTCTAATGACATCACAGCCATTCCAAAGTTGTAAGTAGCTTTGACTATACATGCTATGCAATCTAAACACATTTTTTGATTTTTTTAACTTTTAATAAACATTTTTTCATAACGAGTAATTGGTTTTTGATTATAGGTTCCTAAATAACTTTTTAAATCATCAGAGCTGTATTCTGATAAACCTAATCCCAACGTTGTATTGTCAACGTCTTTAATAGCAATAATATCATCTTTTTGAAAATCACCAATCACCTTTAAAACACCAATTGGTAAAATACTACTGACCAATGTGTTATTTAATAAACGCAATTTTAAATTATTATCCACAATAATTGAGCAAGGAGGAGTTGGAGAATAAGATAACCAGCGTTTAACACCTTTTAAGTGGCAGCTACCGGTAATCACGGTTCCAAGAGATTCTTGATTCTTTACAAGGCGCATCAAAACATTCTTTTCTCTTGCATTGGCGATATGCGTGATTACACCCAGGCTGGCGGCTTTTTTGCATGATGATAATTTGGAGATCATACCTCCTCTTCCCATCGTAGTTTTTCCGTCTAAACGAATATTTTTTGTAGATTCCTCAATGGATATATGGGGAATCAATACGGCTCCTTCTTCTTCTGGAGGGCGGTCATATATCCCATCCGTGGAGGTCAATAAAATTAATCGTTGGGCTTCAACAATGCCGGCAACTAATGATGCCAATTCATCATTGTCAGTGAACATAAGATTTGTTAATGTCGTCGTATCATTTTCATTAAGAATTGGAATGATTTTTTCCCCTCCCAACACACCCATTAAAGCTCGTCTGATATTTTCATAATGCATACAGGATCTGAAATCTTCTCTGTTTAACAAAATTTGGGCAGGATAATAATTAAATTTTTTTAAAATATTAATATATAAGCTCATCAAATAGGGTTGTCCAATACTAGCCAAGACTTGTCGTTTTTGAATATGATCTTGAAACTGTAAATGCGTGTCTTTTGTTAAAAAATTACCTACGGCAACTGCACCCGAGCTCACCAAGCACACAGGATATTTTGATTCTATCAACTCTATTATTTGGAAAATCAATTGTTCAATATGTTTCAAATCTAGAACACCATCTTTAAAAAGAGCTTGGCTACCAATTTTAACGACAATTGGATTCATGTGTGTGGATGACCTTTTCATCTTAAAATCATCCTAAAAAAATGGGTGAGCTCATCTGTTGAATCATCATAATCGTTGATCAACATGGACCAAAAACTTTGATTCATGTAATGCTTTATCAGCGCATTTTTTAAATTCTTCTTGTTCAAGAATGACTCTGATATCTTGGTCTGATGGCATTTTGATTGGTTGTGGCATATTTTTTTCTAACAAAAATACAAAAATATACGCCTGAGCATCATCTATCAAATGGGACCCACGTGCATTTTTAAAAAGAGGCTTTAATTGATTAAGCATCTGTGGGTCTAAAGATTTGACATGGATTGACGGAGAGATGGTTGTTTGAATATCACATTGCTGTGCATCACGTTCCAGCTGATTCCATTGATGACCTAACATCATATGATCTAGAAAACGAATTTTTAAGTCTTCGGCATTAGGATGGGCTTTGGGTACAATAATTTGTCCGAGTGTGACAAAACAATCTAGAGGATCATTTTGCCCAGGAATTTTTTTATTTTTTAAAACAATGATGCGGTATTTTTGTGCCGTTAATTGGATGACAGCAGCTTCACCAATAACCATGGATGTGACACGATCCTTTAAATCTCCTAAGTCAGATTCACTGACCCAACCCAAAGATTTGAATTGTTGATTGAGGCCTTTGATGTGTTGATTTTTATAATTTTTAATTAATTGTTGTGCTACTGCTGAGGCCTGCTCTCCTTCAACGATTGCTTCTTCTAATTCAAAAGCCTTTTCTTTGAAAGCTTTTTCCATTTTCTTTTTATAGTTATCA
>JALRGP010000047.1:2410-7897 GCA_023259685.1 Alphaproteobacteria bacterium
ACATAAGAAGCAAATTGACGATTTGTTTCAACAAAAAATCTGACAAATTTTAAAGATACACCTTTTTGATTTAAATCAGCTTCAAACTCCTTGAGGGATTTACCATTTTGCTTAGCAATTCCCAACATAATTTCATCTGTTTCTTTTGGATTGGGTGAAAATTTTACTTGGTCGCACAACCATCTCATCATCAACAAACGTTGTAATTCATGTAACGCTTGTTTTTTGAATAATTCTCGATTTTGGGCAGTATTATCAATGTTTGCTTGCATCAATTTAAAAAAAATCATTTGATTTAATTGATGATATGTGATGGCTTGTTTTGACACAGTTCCTGCAATTTTTCCTTCAATTTTTTCTCCATAGGACAAAGAAAATAATACATTTAAAAGTAAAAATAACCTCATTACAATATTCAATAGGTGCCGTTAATTAAATATATCACGAAACATATTTTAAAATATATACTTTAATGATCTAAGTTTTTTGGTTTAATTTTTTTTGATATTGCTAGAATTTAAATGCAGCGTTGCACACCATAAAATACTGTATTTTGATATGAATTTTAAAAATATGGAGCGGGCGAAGGGATTTGAACCCTCGACCCCAACCTTGGCAAGGTTGTGCTCTACCCCTGAGCTACGCCCGCAATCTATAAAAACATCATAGAAAATTTCTGAGACCGTGTCAATTTTTTACAATGAAGGAATAATTCAGGGTGAACGTATCTAAAGTTGTTGCAAAAATGTCACAATTTTTATAAAAAATTTAGATGTACTTACCTTGGTCGGTCAGTCAGCGTAATTACACTATTTTTAAAAATCCTGACATAATAAATTAATCATTCAATGAACATTATTGATGCGTTTGACTCACTTTATATCCTTTGCTTGCGCCTTGGGTTTAGGATCTTTATCAGCACATTCAATGACCAAACAATCTATGCAACAGCATTCACATCAACATCTCTCAAAGGAGGTTTCTATGACATTACCCTTTAATATCCAACAGCTCCATTCACATATGTGGTACGTAGAGAATACAAATCTTCCCTATGTTAGTGTGTGTTTATCCTTCAAAAATGCGGGAAACAAAAGTGATCCTTCTAACAAAAGTGGTATTGCTCAATTGATGGGAGCTATGATCCAAGAAGGTTGTGATGGGCTGTCTTCTCAAGATTTTAAAGAATTACTACTGAAAAAAAATATTCAATTGATGGTGTCCGTATCAAACGATCATGTTACCATTGGTTTTCGTTGTTTAAAAGATCAAGTTAAAGATGCCATTCAAATTATTCAAAACATGATTTTAAAGCCCAATCTTCATGCCAAAGACTTCAAGCGTGTGTCAGAGCAAATGAAAGGCAGTTACATGCAAGCGAAACACAATGAAAATGCTGTGGCCGATGACTTTTTTAGCGACATTGTTTTTAAGGATCACCCTTACCATTTAACCACTGATATGTTATTAAAATCACTGGATTCCTTAACGATTGAAGATATCAAGGATTTTATGGAAAAATCTTTATGTCAAGATAATCTTTATGTGACAGGATGCGGCGGCTTATCAAAAGAGGATTGTCAAAAAATCATTGATGATATGAAAATTGCTCTTCCTCAAAAAAATCAGTTAGCCTCCGTTAAGAATGTTGAATTCAAAAGCGATGGGCAAATTCATTTCAAAGAGATGGATATTCCTCAAAGTATTATCTTATTTTATATGGAAGCACTAGATCCAACAGATCCTGATTTTTATATATTAGATCTTTTAAATAGTATTTATGGTGGCGCTCCTTTTGTATCACGTCTATGGTTTTCTGTTCGAGAAAACAGTGGATACGCCTATAATGTGGGCACACGTTACCAATCCATGCAACAGTGTTGCTATATTCGTGGGAGAACATCCGTTGCCACAGATAACGTTAAAAAAACCATATCTTTGATTCAAAATGATGCAAAAAAATTAATAGAAACACCTGTTGAAAACAAAGAATTAAGCTATCACCAGGATTTAAAAACGGGTCAACAGAGTGTGGCTTTGGATTCGACCATTGCCATTACACAATATTTGATGACGTGTCTTTTAATGGGGCGAAGCGTTGATGAAGTCAATCAAAGAAATCATAAAATTAAATCCATTACAATTCATGATGTTGAGCGAATCGCCAAAAAGATTTTATCAAAGCCGATAACATTTTTTGTTGTGGGACGCCCCCATTAAATAATGTTTTGGTTATCACTTATTCAAGGGATTACTGAATTTTTACCAATCAGTTCATCCCTTCATCTATCATTGTTATCAACGTGGTTTGGTTTATCTAGTATTGATTTGTTAACAAAAACATTTCTACATGTGGGGACTGCCGTATCTGTGCTGATCTATTATGGTTCTTATATCTGGGAAACACTTGTCAAGCGACATTACCAAACAATTATTTTTTATATTGCAGCAACAATCCCCGTGATGATTGGGGGATTCTTATTTAAAAAATATTTAGATCAAACAAACACGTTTTTACCGGCGATTGTTGGAATGACTGGCGTATTATTATTGATAGCTGATTATTGTTCAAAGCAAACACAACACGATCAAGAATTAACGATTCAAAAAGCTATTTTGATTGGTTTATTCCAAATGCTTGCTCTTCTTCCAGGTGCCAGCCGCTTGGGGATGTGTTTTGCTGCGTGTCGTTTTTTAAAGATGTCTCGGTTACAATCTTTTAATATCAGTATGTTGTTATCTTTACCTCCCTCTCTTGGGGCCTTTGTTTTAGAATATGCTGATCATTCCATGGTTCCGTCTTACAAAGATTATGGGGTTCTGATGACAACCTCAATCATTGGGTTAATCACACTGTGGATTATGAAAAAATATGTACCAAAAGTTGGTTTTTGGATTTTTGGTATTTATCGAATGATTTTAAGTATTATTTTAATGGGGCTCATGAGATAGGAAACCATGAGAGCTCTTTCAAAAAAATGTGTTTGGAAAGAACTCTATTTGACCACGCACTATTCATCAAACAAATGATAGAGGATGTATATTTTATGAGAGTAAAATACATCTTCTCACATTCGATCGAAAATCGCTCATTCTTTCATGGTTGCCATATTCGATGTTTATTCAAAAATTGATTTAATAAAATAAATAATGTTTTAATAAAAATAAAAATATCTGCATGTTTTTATTTATTTTTTTAATAATTTTAAATATTTTTTCATGTAAATCAATGATTAATCCTAAAAATTATCAAGATAATTTGAAAATATCACAGAAGCACTCAAAAATATACATAAATAAAGCAAGGGAAGAAATTATCCAATTTCATCATGATTCATCAAACAAAAAATACACTCACCTTAAGAAAAGTATTGATTTTCTAGAAAAAGGCGTCAAAGATGTTTTAAGTTATGAAGAGAAAAAAGATTTTAGATCCTTTTTTAAAAAAATTGAAAAAATTTGGTACAAGATGGCAATTTATTATCCAATGTATAAATTAAGACCTTTAAAAAAAAATTTACATAACATAAAAATTTTATTGAATTTCTGAGACAAATTATCAAAACACAAGGTAAAATGAATATAAAGGAGTGATGTGCGTGCCCAGATGAGTGCATCTTTGTTAGACCAGATCAAAGATATTCAAAATAATTTGAATCATCTCGTCGATCAATTCAATCATTTAAATTCTTATGCTCAAGACGTATCCGTCGGATTTGTAGACGAGCGCATTGTATTGTTGATCGTATTTATTTTATCGTGTTTCTTGGGGTATTTTGTTGTGTGGCGCGTCAAAGGGTCTCTACATTCGCCGCTGATGTCCATGACCAATGCTATTTCAAGTGTGATTATTTTGGGTGCTCTTCCGTTTTGTGCCACCAGTGTCATCGGTTTTTTTGCAACTGTTTTATGTGCCATTAATATTTGTGGGGGTTTTTCCATGACAAAAAGAATGGTTGATTTATTTTCCAAAGAATTCGCATCAAAGGGAGTCTCTGTCTATGACAAATAATATCAATCTTATTTTATACACCATGGCAGCATGTTGTTTTATTATGTCTTTGTCTGGATTATCCTTGGAAAAAACAGCTCGCAAAGGGTCACTTTATGGAATGGTTGGAATGGGTGCAATCCTTGCGCTATCTCTGATATCCTTGCCACTATCTCACATCATATGGATCATAGTGGCCTTGGCAATTGGCGGCGCCATTGGATTGTCCACAGCAAAACGATTACCCATGACGATGCTGCCGGAATTAATGGCGGGATTCCATAGTTTGATTGGGCTTGCTGCGGTTGGAATTGCGGGCTTATTTCTTCATGCAAAAAGCTCTCATTCTATTGGTACACTTTTGGAAATAGCAGTTGGATCATCCATTGGAGCTCTAACATTTTCCGGATCAGTGATTGCTTTTTTAAAATTACATGGATACCCTAACTTACCGTCTTTTAATCATTTAAGGCTCTTCCTTGGCGCAACAATGATCAGTTTCATCATTTTTATGCTGTATCCAAATCTATTATGGTTTTGTGTTCTTAATGGATGTGCTTTGGCTTTGGGTGTCATGTTAATTTTGCCTGTTGCTGGAGCAGATATGCCAGTTGTTGTATCAATGCTGAATTCTTATTCCGGTTGGGCAACATGTGGCATAGGATTTAGTATGGCCAATATACTTTTGGTTATGACAGGGGCATTTGTTGGAACTTCTGGGGCAATTTTAAGTTACATTATGTGCCGTGCCATGAACAGATCATTATGTCATGTTTTATTTGGTCATTTTTATACACATCGTGTGAATATGTCGAGTGAATCCACTAAAGACCAGCCTTCATCTGTGATCGTGGAACATCATGAGTCGCGGATTATCAATGCCAAAGAAGCTGCTGATTTATTGAAAAAATCTAAAAATGTCATGATTGTTCCTGGATATGGCATGGCGGTATCTCATGCACAGCATGCATTGGTTGATATGGTCAAATTACTCAATCATCATCACATTAATGTCAAATATGCTATTCATCCGGTTGCGGGAAGAATGCCAGGCCACATGAATGTTTTATTAGCTGAAGCTCATGTATCGTATGATGATGTGATGGAATTAGAAGAAGCCAACAGCCAATTTCCAAATATTGATGTAACAATCGTGATTGGAGCCAATGACATTACAAATCCATCTGCTCGAACAGATCAATCATCTCCTATTTATGGGATGCCTATTTTGGATGTTGATCATTCCCGTCATATCTTATTTATCAAACGGTCAATGGGGTCAGGTTATTCTGGAATCGATAATCCTTTGTTTACTAACCCCAAAACATCCATGTTACTTGGAGATGGAAAAAAAATATGTGAAGAACTGGTGGATGCTCTAAAAGATTAGCTACATTTGTCCTGTTCAACAAGGATATTAGCCCCTGCAACCAGGGGCGTCTCATTAAAATTTTTGTAAAATTTAGTATAATTTAGTTAGTGGAAACGAGTATGAT
>JALRGP010000048.1 GCA_023259685.1 Alphaproteobacteria bacterium
TTTAATAGAATCCATTGCTCTAATTCTTAAAAATTCTAGTCGAACCAAATTAGCGAGTGGCATCCAATAAAAAAGGCTGACAACCAGAACCAGCCACGCAAAGTGCGGGGCAAAAAAGCATGACAGCAGCATTAAAATATATAGAATAGGCAGGCTCCCCCATATTTCAATGCATCGTTGAATTGTTAAATCAATGGTACCACCAAAATACCCCTGCACAGCACCAACACATAAACTAATCAAACTCGTCACTGCAACAAGTATTATTCCAAACGTCAAGGATGTTCGAACGCCATATAGTAAACGAACAAGAACATCACGACCTTGATCATCAGTGCCCAAAAAATGTTTCCAATCGGGACGTGCCAAAGCATGATGTTCGTAGTCAACGGAAGCGTAAGAATAGGGAATCAAAGGTTTAATCATCCAACCATTGCTTCTAATATTTTGATTGATTAAAGGATCTGAAAAATCTGCAGACATACCAGGATCTCCACCAAAAATGTCCCCATTATAATCATTGTAAATAGGGAAGTATAATGTTCCTTTGTAACAAACACAAATAGGGAGATCATTAGCAATAAAGTTTGCACACAAACTCATAAGATACACAATACAAATTGTGATAAATGAGTATTTAGCTTTTGTATGTTTGAAAAAACTTTGCAGTCGCGTCATAAGAATCCTAAAATAATCCCCCATTAATAGAAAATTCAGATCCGGTAATGTATGACGATGCATCATCAACTAAAAATGCAACAAGCCTTGCAACTTCATCAGATTCACCCAATCTTTGCATAGGGATTAAGCCAATAATTTTATCCAAAACGCTTTTATGTAAAGAACGCACCATCTCAGTATCAGTATACCCCGGGCAAACAGCATTAACAGTGATACCTTTATTGGCATTTTCCATTGATAAAGCTTTGACAAATCCAATAACTCCTGCTTTGGCTGCACAATAGTTTGTTTGGCCAATTTGTCCTTTTTGTCCGTTAACCGATGATATACAAATGATACGACCGAATTCTTTGTCTCGCATGGAATGTATAATTGGAGACACCACATTAAAACATGATGATAAATTTGTTGAAATGACGTCATCCCACATTGTTTGTGTCATTTTATGAAAAAAGCTATCCTTGGTAATGCCAGCATTATGAACCAAAACCTCAATATCTCCGTGATTTTGTGTCATGTGTTGAATGGCATGAGAGCATGCGTCAAAATCTTTCACATCAAATGGATAGACCGGAATATTGTGCTCTTTTGAGAATTCTTCTGCTTTTTCATGATTACTGTGATAAGTTGAAATGACTTTGTATCCTTTTTTTGCCAAATGTATAGCAACTGCACCGCCGATACCACGCGTCCCTCCCGTCACTAAAGTCGTTCTCACGTTCATAATATCCAAAAACCTTAAGGTTATTCTAACCCTTTTTACATAAAAACTAAATTATGGAATTAACGAATAGCGTCCTCTTTTGTTTTTTTCATGTTCCAAATCATTAACGGGCAAACAAATAATAAAATTAAAAATACGGCAATACTACATGCCATGGGCCAATGACGATTAATAAAAAACTCGCTCCATACAATTCGTCCAATTGTTAAGGTGTCACTGCTTCCTAACAGCTCGGGAATGACGTATTCACCTAAGCAAGGCAAAAATACCAATACACATCCTGCAATCACACCGGACAATGATAGCGGCATGATGATTTTCATAAAAATCCAAAAGGGCGGGCAGCCTAAATTTAAAGCAGCCTCCACGTGATATGGATCGATTTTTGACAGCGCACTATAAATAGGGAAAATCATAAATGGTAAATAACAATAAATCATACCAACACACACACCAAAATCACCACCCAAAAATATCATAGGTTCTTTTATGATATGTAATTGCATCAACATATGATTCACAAATCCCGTTTGACTCAGCAACCCCATCCATCCGTATACACGAATCAAAAAAGGTGTCCAAAATGGCACACACATTAAAATGAGAACGATCATTTGTTTAGGTTTTGATAATTGGGAAATAGCATAGGCAGCCGGATATCCAATAAACAAACATCCGACCATTGATATTAATGCAATTTTAATAGAACTTAAGATACCTCGGATATAAAAAGGGTCACTGATGAGTGTTTTTAAGGATGAAAAATTTAAACAAATATGAAAGCAATCGTTGTCATATGAAAATGGAAACACAAACGGGGGGGCTTTATGAACAACCCGCCCCAATGAAATCATGACTATTAAAAACAAAGGGCATAAAACAAATAAAATATACCAACACAGTGTTAATTTCTTTAAAAAAAACTTTTTGAACACTTTAAAATGCCATGCCCCTTTTATTCCATTTTAAACCGTTTTTTCAAACCCAAGGGTCATATTTTGAATCGATAATTTCACTTGTTGTTCTTGTCCTTTTTGAATGTAATGATCAATCTGATTAATTGTTGTCATGAGATCATCAAATGTTTCTTGATGTTCGGATACACCTAAAAACAACCAAGGGTAAGGAGTTGTTTTTTTGACCTCAAAATGATTAAATAATTCTTCATACATTTTTTCACCCGGGCGCAGTCCCGTATATTGAAACGTCACATCTTCAATTTTTTTGCCTTTCATAATCACCATGAGTTCTGCCATATCTTGGACCTTAATTTGCTCTCCCATATCGAGAACAAAAATACCTTTATCTTCTTGAATATGGTTTAATCTTAAATAGGCTGATTCCAACACCAAATCAACGGCTTCTGAAATCGTCATAAAGAAACGAACAATGTCTTCTTTTGTAATTGTAATGGGCAGACCCAAATCAATTTGTTTGTTAAATAAAGGTAGAACAGATCCGTTTGATCCAATGACGTTACCAAAGCGAACCGTTAGAAATTTTGTCTTTTTAACGTTTTTTGCATACAATAAACGCTCTGCAATTTGTTTTGTTGCCCCCATAATATTGGTGGGATTAACAGCCTTGTCCGTTGATATCATCACCATCAAAGCGACGCCCGTATGGCAACACGCATCGATTATGTTATGGGTTCCCTTAACGTTTACATCAAAAGCATAGGATGGATTGTCTTCTGCAATGGGAACATGCTTAATGGCGGCTGCGTGAAACACAATAGATGGTTGAGTGCGATGAAAAATATTCATCAGAGCCGTTTTGTCACGAATATCACACAATAATGATTGTTTTCGAATGGTGTCAGGAATTTGTTGATCAATTTTATATAAAGCAAACTCACAATTTTCGATTAAGATAATTTCTTTGGGACAAGAGCTGACAACTTGATGAACAATCTCTGATCCAATGCTGCCGCCTGCTCCAGTGATCAAAACAACTTGGTCTTTGACCAAATGTAATTTGTGCGCTGGATTGAGTACATAATTTTGACGTCTTAATAATAAATCGTAATCGAATTCATTATTATTCTCATTTGATATTGCTTGAGATAAATGACCAATGGTTCTCATAAAAACTGTAGCCAAACCTTTTTCTGTAAATTTTCTTAAGAAATCAGCAGAACTTGTAAGCTCATCTTGATCCGCCATTAAAACCACATGTCCGGTATGAGGTTCATTTAAAAAATGATCAATATCGCAAATATGGCTAACGACAGGGATGTTACGCAAACGTTTTTTAACGTCTTCTTGTCGGTGGGAAATGATACCAATCGGTTTGTATGTCTGATAAGATGGATGGGACAATGTCGCCAACACCTTATCAACCGCATCTAAATCACCCAAAATGTAGACGGGAATTTGTTCTGGGGCGCCATTAGTAGGCCTGGGGTAATGAATATAACGAAAACACAAACGACCAAAACATAGTAATACTCCCTCAGTCATTGTGAGTAAAAGCAAAAACGATAAAGGAACTTTAAAATTAAAAAATACAAAATAAGAAAACAGATACCATAATATTCCAGATACGGATACAGCTATTCCTAAAATGAATACATCATTAATCGAGAAATATTTCCAAAATCGTGATTGAACCTTAAAAGCAAAAAGACTGAAAATTGTAAAAAATGCGTACAAAAATAAAAAATACGATTGCGTTATGGATTCTCCAAATAAATCAAAAGAACCGTATTTGGCTAAGCAAGCAAGGGGCATTGCTAATACGGACACCAAGATATCATAGAGTAAAAAAAAGTTTTTTTTTTGCAACATGTTTAAATTATTTTTTTAATATGTCTTATTGTAATTGGTTATTGTGAATTATGTCCATAGCACAGACCCAATTCCCATCCACAAAGCCAGATATAACAGACTTAAAAGGAAACCAATAGACCACCAATTTTTAATGGGAACGTAGCCTGTTCCAAACATCATTGCCCCAGCTACTGATCCATAATGTGTTAAGCAGGCAGAAAATGCACTGAAAAATGCCAAAGACAAAGCACACAGCAACGGTGGAACACCACTTGTGATTCCAACACCTAAAAATGCCGCATAGAAAGCGCTGACATGGGGTGTTGTGCTTGCGAAGAAATAATGGCTATAAAAATAAATAACATTCAATAAAATCAAAATTTCTTGCCAAGGGCGCTGCCCTAAAAATGCTGTCATTTTTTTACTAAAAAACTTAATAAAACCTAAACTTTCAAGGCCAATTGAAAATGTTGTAAGGATAGAGAGCCAAATTAAAATGTGCCATGCTTCTTTTTCATGAACCATATCATCCCATGATAGGACTTTCGTCAGTAAAATAACTGTTACACCAAACAAAGCAACCATCAGCGCGGTAATTCCCAAATAATCACCAAAGGCCCATAGCCCAACCATTGAAACTAACAAAGAGGCCATCATTTTTTCTTTTATACTCATGGGGCCCATGTCTTTTAATTTATCTTGTGCCAACGTAATCGCATGAGGTAATTTTTTTTCTTTAGGTGGATAGATACAATAAATAATCAGTGGCATCAAAATAATTGTTAAAATTCCCGGAATAATCGAATAATACAACCAACTGCTCCACGTTAAAAAAACACCATGCTTTTCCGCAATTTTTTGAATAAAGGGATTGCACACCATGCCGGTTAAAAATAAAGCACTGGAAATTAAATTACCTTGAAAAGACACAACCATTAAAAACGATCCTAATTTTCGTGAACTTTTGTGGTCATTTGGAAAACTTCCAAGCCCTTCACAAATTGAACGCACAATCGGCAATACGATACCACCAGATCTGGCTGTGTTACTTGGAATCATAGCACCCAATATTACTTCCGTTAAAATAATGCCATACCCTAGCCCCAATGAGCTTTTTCCAACAGCTTTAATAATCAGATAAGCGATTCTTTCTCCTAAACGTGTTTTAACACATCCCCTTGCGATAAAAAATACAAAAACAATCATCCAAATTAATGGATCTGAAAAACCGACTAAACAGTCTTTCATGGGCAATGTTTTCGTAAACGACGCTAAAAACAAACCAATCAAGGCAATGGGCCCCATGGGCAATGGTTTTGCAACAAACCCAACAATTGTTGTTAAGAAAATCACAAACAAATGCCAAGCTTTTTCATCTAAACCAGCCGGAACAGAAAACCATAATAACAACGTGGCTAAAAAAAACATGTTTTTAAAGCTGCAGAATAATGTTCATTATTTCATAGATCTTGAAGTGATCAAAATTTTTGCATATACATGGGTGCGATTAAAAGTGGGAAAGGCAAGATCAGAACAAAAATATCATAAATCTTATTTTCAAATTATCAAAACAAGAAAAAATAAAATATTTGTATTAGAAATTCTCTTGATTAATGCAAAAAATATTCAGTTTTAAGTATGTTAGACATTTTTCCAAACTCATTTTCTAATGCGAGTCTTCATGTTGCTCCATGCAGGGATCCTCATGTACCTCATGACGACTGTGGTTCTGCGCGTCGTGGGCGCCTAGTATGTCTCTATTGGAAAAAAATTTGAAAAGAACCCTAATGTCAATTCGTAGATTTTCTTGCTTTGAATCTATGGATGGCTATTAATACTAATAATATAAAAATGGTGCCCACTACAAGAATCACTACGTCCAACCTACCATAAGATAAGGGGCTAATTGAACTCTTTAAATATTGCAAAAACATGAGGGGGGTGTATAAAAAAATAGACTGAGAGGCAATAGAAAAAAAAGGATAATAGATCCATGCCCCATCATGAATCAGAACCCTTTCAAAAAAAATTCCCCATGACGCGACAATTATCAGCGTCATGATTTGTAATGTTTTCGCACAGTTGTAAATTTGTAAAGACATCATTTTAAACAGTAACTCTCGCACCATTAATAGAATGAGAAAAAATGATACAGCCAACAAGTGTTCTTGCAAAAAAGCGACAACTGTATCGGTATACAAAAACAAAGATACATTGATTAGAATGACCAATAAAACTTGGTGTATATTCCAGGTAATAGATAAGTTTTTAAAATCTCCTTTTAAAATTTTAATATTTTCATATACATGACATGTGTAAAATAAAAAAAAGTAAATCCAAAAAAACATTACCGTAATATATTTGTTAACTCCTCCCATTCTCGTTTTGATAAACCACTGTCGTCTTGGGAAATATTATCACCTTTGATCCAAGCTTTCACCACATCAATGGATTTTTTTGATAAAGAATAAGAACCCATTTTATAATCACAAAATGCTTCATAAGCAAACGGCACCCAATTTTTAATAATCTCATGCAATAAAATATCCGCATATACGCGAATTTCATATTGTGCATGGGAATCCGCTCTAAGGGCACAAAAATGCAACAAATTATGCAAATCAATTTTCCAATACCATTGAGTATAAAAATTAAGGGGTAAATTCATTCTGGCCAATTCTCTGGCAACACCGGGGTCTTGGGACAACATGTGTTCATAAGTATCGTAACATTGGGTGGCATCTCTTTTAAACAGATCCATCATCTGTTGCGCTTGATTTTCAGGTAAAACATCTCCGCGACCTTGGTTGTTAACAACAGATTGTGCACACATATGATTGATATCAGGAATATAGAATTCCTTATCTAAAACGGAATATCTGGCAGAATACTCATTAACATTGGCTGTGCGGTGACGAATCCATTGGCGGGCTACAAAAATTGGCAATTTAATGTGTAACTTAATTTCGCACATTTCAAAAGGCGTTGTATGGGAATGCTTCATCAAATAACGAATGAGCCCCCGGTCTTCACTCACCTTCTTTGTGCCTTTTCCATAAGAAACGCGTGCTGCTTGCACAATTGCATCATCATTTCCCATATAATCAACGACACGAATAAATCCATGATCAAGGACAGGAAAAGGTTTTTCTAAAATTGTTTCGATGGAATCCGATATGGCACGTTTTGTCATGATAGTGAGACTCACATATTTTTAAAAGGGTATCATGACAAAGACTGAGATGTAAAAAATTGATGAAGTTAGGGGTGCGATTAAAAGTGTGGGAGCCTAAACTGCAGTGGTAGGTACAAGTCAAATAATAAATAGATCAACTTAGAATCTCTTCCCTGCTACAGAGGGAATTTTTTAAAATTTCCTCAGCCTCTTCTTTTGTCCAGCCACTGGCTTTGATAATAGACCTGCTGCGGAAGTTGTCAGTATTTAAGATTTTATGCAAAAGTGAATAAATATCTTTGTTCAAAAAGTTAGCAATGTCGATTGAATACTCGAAAATAAAAGCACATCCACAAACATTTATTC
>JALRGP010000049.1 GCA_023259685.1 Alphaproteobacteria bacterium
ATAAAAATTGATTTCTAATTTAAAAAATAATATAATTAAAAATAATTGCCCCCCACTTTTAATCGCACCCGTTTAATGCAGTAAAGATCACGGTTCTTTCCTTATCATGCTATAATAAGAAAATTTTTTGATGTATGAATTGTATTGAATCAACTTATTTGCGGTCATCAAATTCGAGATCAATTATATGTCAGTTTAAAAAATCGTATCAAAGATCCTATTGGGTTTGCTATTATTCAAATTGGTAATGATGGTCCAAGCGATATTTATGTCAAAAGAAAATTAGCCTATGCAAACAAATTTAATATTCATGGTCATCACTTTATATTAGATTCACATGTATCTGAGGGTCGTGTTATTGATCTCATCAAACAACTCAATCATGATCCATCTATCCATGGGATAATTGTACAATTGCCAATTCCCAAGCATTTAAATATGCGTTTTATCATCGACCATATTGTGCCCCATAAGGATATTGATGGGTTAACGTCAATTAATTTAGGCAGGATGATGACGCACAAAGAACCTTTTTTTATCCCATGTACGGTCAAAGGATGTTTGGCCGCACTCAATTCTTTAAACGAGGATTTTTCTGGGAAAACAGCCGTTGTCATTGGAAGATCCCTTTTGGTTGGTCGTCCCCTTGGATTGGCGTTGCTTGAGAAAAATATTACGGTGATCATGGCCCATTCCCATACAAAAGATTTGGTCTCTTTATGCCAATCTGCAGACATCCTTGTGGCCGCAGCAGGTGTTGCCTCTCTTATTTCTCAAAAACATGTTAAAAAAGGTGGAATCATATTAGACGTCGGCATTACTAAAAAACCAGACGGATCCATTGTTGGGGATGTGGATTTTGATGTTGTCGCTCCCTATGTCCGTGCCATCACACCGGTGCCAGGGGGAATTGGCCCTTTAACGGTACACTTTTTAATTGATAATGCTGTAAAGGCCTATGAAAATCAAAAATTTCAATAATATCACTGATACAGATCTGCAAGAAATCTCGTTAGATTTTTTAGATATTTTAAAAAGAAATATACCAATGTTATTGCATGGGGATTTGGGTATGGGAAAAACGACCTTTGTAAAACATTTATTGTTTCATGTAGGTTGTCAAGATGTGGTGACAAGTCCCACATTTTCTTTAGTCCATACCTATGAGACCTCGATCGGTCCTGTGCATCACTTTGATTTGTACCGCATTGAAAAAGAAGAAGATCTAATGAATATTGGATTTTATGATGTTTTGCATCATGAGCCGGTCATTATTGAATGGCCAAAGGTTATGATTCAACCATGTGTGGCCGTACATATCAATCCCGCTGCGTCATCAACAACGCGCCATATGAGTGTTCATTATGCATCAACCCGTTTTGCTTAATGACATGTTGGCGTGTCTCAATGTATCAAAAGGGAAAATATATTTAGATGCGACTTTTGGCGGTGGTGGATATAGCCAAGCGATTTTAGAACAAGGAGGCCAAGTGATTGCCATTGACCGTGATCAAGACGCCATTGACCGGGCCAAGCACTTGGGAATATCATGTTTTCATATGACTTTTTCCGAATTAGAGAGCATTTTCCCTGATACATTATTTGATGGTATTGTTTTTGATTTTGGTGTGTCGTCCTTTCAAATTGATGAAGCGGAGCGAGGATTTTCATTTCAAAAAGATGGCCCCCTTGATATGCGTATGGGCAAATCTACCATCAGCGCCAAGGATGTTGTGAATGATTTAAAGGAAAAAGATTTAGCCGATCTAATTTTTTCTTATGGAGATGAGCCGAGATCTCGATCCATTGCCCACGCGATTTGTACCCATCGTCAACAAAAACCTTTTACATCTACCCTGCAGCTTGCACAGGTGATTCGCTCCGTTGTGCCTTCAAAGCCGGGATTTGACGGAGCTACGTTGACATTTCAAGCTATCCGTATGTACGTCAATGATGAACTCAGAGAAATTCATCATGGACTGACCTATGCTATGTCACATCTGAGCCCTTTGGGCAGACTAGTGTGCGTATCATTCCATAGTTTGGAAGATCGCCTTGTAAAAAATGCGCTAAAAGCATCTCCTTTAACTTTATTTAATAAAAAAGTCATCATACCTAGCAACGCTGAAATTCATGCTAATCCACGCAGCCGCTCTGCAAGACTGCGGTGCGCATGCAACAATTTAGAAAACCAGCACATCAAAAAATTTGAGAAATGATCTTTGTGAATTTAACGTAGTTAAAACCAAATCTTCAAGTTATTTGATTGAATTTTCTCCTTAATTTAATTCAATCTAGCATGTATTATTTGGCTTTTACCCAACTTATTTTATTGCAAATTTGCCACAAATTTTCATGCGTAGGCCCTGTGGGATATGGCACATCTATTGCATATAATAAAAAAATATTTTGACGTGTTTGAATAATGATCTCTCGTTTGATGACAACCGAGCCTACAGAAAAAAACCACATGATGAAAATGTCGGCCAAAAACTTAGAAAAAAATTTATGTCAAAACCTATTTAAACACATACTCAAAGAAGATTCATCGTTATTTGCCGGTGCTCACATGGGAAAAATGATGCATTCATTTATGGTGGAAGCAATTGCGGATGTCATTCACCCCGTTTTAAATATGCAGGAATCATTTTTAAAATCCATGAATAAAATGGAGGATGCTTCCCATGTTTGATGTGCTTAAAACTGATTACTGGAATGCGAAAGAGCAATTGGATGTGTTTTTGAAAAATGAAATCGTGAATATTCAACAGCGCGACCTTGACACAATTATGACATCCCATGAACGTCGTGAAAGTTTATTTCAACACCATTTTAATGCCATTCACAGTATTTTATCCTATTGCCAGACGCATACAGATTCATCAAAACATGAATTAAAAAACATCTATGCAGCCATGCACCAAACCTATGGTTTGATGGATGATTACTATATTGCTTTGGATAATGCTACCCAACATTACAACCATGAGTATATCTGGAATCAAGGGGTTCATCCGTTTCAATCCTATTCTAAAAAAGGGTTAGTGTCTTCATGATCAACGGCTTTCAACCGTATGTCATCCTTAAAAATTCATTATTAACAATTGAAAAAGCCATGGGCGTGGTTTCCACAAATATGGCAATGAAAGAAGACAGTTCCAGACCTAAAAATACGGTGTATATGAACACCCAAACGGTTGTGTGCCAAGCCTATAATTTATCATTAACCGTCAAAAGCTTGGGACAAAATGATCCACGTTTCAATGATTTAGGTGATCAACATGGCAACGTCCGTTACCAAGATATTTTATGTGATTATTTAAAAGGATTAGAACATGAATTGGGTCAAAAGATACCTGAAAACACTCTTATCCATACATTGACGGACGTGGTGAATGCCCTTGGCAATGTGGAAGCAAATCCAACATATGAAAACAAAGAATTGGTTCGTTTAACCCTTGATAAACACATTCATCAACTCAATCGTATTGCGACTTATTTAAATAATCTTAAGGATAAAACTGACGGTGATATTCAAAACATGATTCCAACCATCCCAGATCTTTTGGATAAAATTGCCGATGCGAACCGTTCCCATGGCGATTGTCATTGCGGGTGTGATGATATCGAGGAATTATCCAAAACCGGTATGATGCGTAGCCTCATCCATGAATTATCGGGATACATGGATATTGACGTCAAATATCATGATGATGGTATGGTGAGCATTTTTACCAAAAGTGGCGTGCCCTTGGTGGATCGACAGATCAGTTATCCCATCTCCTTTCATTCGTCCGATGGTAAAGTGTATGTTGGTGATATTGACATCACATCCGATCTTAAAAGTGGAGCACTCAAGGCATTATTGGATTTAAAAAACACCATCCTTCCGGGTTTTTTACAAGAATTGGATACCTATAGCCAATATCTTGGACATCATTTTAATGGGATCAATATCGCCAATCGTATAAAAGATGGAGACAATGCTATTGTTCCTGCACGTATGTTTAAAAATATTAACTCTGCCATGACGATTGCCATTGACACGACCTATGTGGGTCATGCTTTTGAATATATTTGCCACGAAAGGGATACACGCCCCATTCATGAGATGATCGATGTTTTAAACTATAAGCAGTATGATTTTCCAAAGTCATTGCTCCACGACGCGCGAAAAACGACGTTGCGTGATTACATGACCATTTGGTTGTCCCACGTCTTTACAACAATTAAAAATGCTAAAGATGATCAGGTGGCGGATAAACAAGCGTACGATGGATTGTCCAATGATCTGTCACAGCAATTTAAAACCGATTATGAACAGGAAATGATGCGTTACCAAGAATTATTCCAAACACGAAAATTCCTGTTGGACACACTGAAGATGATGAAACAAATGCAAGAGGCGTTATCGAATTTGATGTAGCAATTAACCACTTTAATTCAAAATCCATTGGCCATCTTTTTTAATCGCATCGTACATGGCGTCCGGAGCCAAATCGGCAGCATTTGGCCAAGTTACAATACCATCCTCCACGAAAACTTGATTAAAGAACTCAAGGTTTTTTAAGGGCTCAAACACGCCTGTAAGGTGTGATGGTGAAAAACGGACCCGTCCCGTCATTCCATCAACAAAAGTCACCTCTAAAACCAAGTGTTCTTGAAGCGTGATATGTTTAACATTCCAATGCATGAGTCTCCTCCTTAATTAAGTGGTTCGATTTTATGTAGAATCTCTTTTTTCTCAGCTAAAGCCCAATTGTCTAATAATTCTGACTGATGGAGTTCCGCCCAATCCAATACAAGTTCTAATTAAGCAATAGACACCCATCTCTCTATTCATATTATAACAAATTGCAACTACCCATGTTAATGGATTAAAAAACAACAAATTTAAAATAATCTGTTAGTATTTAAAAAAGTTGAGATCAATTTGACGAACCGAACATGAAGGAAAGCTGATGAAAGAATTGAGGAACTGGAAAGACCTTAAATTTAAACAGTTCCAACAGTTCAAAGCCCTCCATCATCGGACGGACTTTGTAAAAAACCATCTCCAACGTCTTTGCGTCCCAAGAGAGATAAAAGTTCTGTTGATATTCAACCTCACAAATATCATAAAAGATAGGTCTTTGACATTCCTCCCATCACAGTTCAGGTCACAGAGTCTCAAGCAGAAGTGAAAAGAGCCCTCTAAAATCAAGACGAACGTATCTAAAGTTGTTGTAAAAATGTCACAATTCTTTCGTTCAGTGCAAGCGATTGTCTATTTGCCAGTGAGATCTTGCAGTATGTGTAATTGTTTCAGCGTCACTTTTCAAAGAGTATATGTCTACTTCCATCCTCTTTGATTCCTTTGTCCGTGTGTCGTTTAGAAAACACACATGCAATTGACTGAAGGCCGGGTCATTTGCTCCAGGCCGACACCATATGTTTTGTTTCGTCCATTTTTCCGGCTTCCAGAGCCCCTGGAGGGTGAACTAGGAATGTTATGTAAAAATATAAAATTTTGTTAAAATTTTAATAAAAAGATAAGTATCAATTCTGCTGATGAAACAACTTGCATTAATGCGTCATCTTCACGCTCAATTAAAGGAATTACATCCTATTGATCGGAATCGCCCCATGAGTATGCAAGGTATGTATGAATCAGAATCCCTTAAAAAAAAAATTAAAAATTCATTGTCTCACATTGATTTGATTTTATGTTCTAACTGTAAACGTGGACGACAATCCTTGGATGCTCTTAAAAACATGATATCTTCCTCATGTACAACAGAATTTGTTGATCGTTTGTACGAAGCCTCTGTTGATACAATGTTATCTGTGATCAAAGAAATGCCTGAATCGAAAAATAGTATTTTTATCATTGGTCATAATCCCGGTATTCATAACCTTTTTCACACCATCGTATCGCTATCACCCTTTGATGGTTATAGTCATCGGTTTATCTATCCAACAGGTGGCATTTCTTTTTATGAAGTTCATTCTTTGAAGTGGTCAAAAATTCGCCTCAAAAATATCAAATACCAATCATTAATTACACCTAGTCTTGATGAAACTGTATACTTTTCAGGGCATTAAAACAGATCAAAATAAAAAAATATCTGGAACGGTTAAAGGACCTTCGAAAAAATCATGTATTCAAGAATTATTGGAACAAAATGTCTATGTTTTACACATCAGCACCCATCGTTTTTCATCAAAACCTCTTCATTTTGATTTTTTTTTATACTGGTCAAAGTTATTAAATTTTTCCATACCAACTCAAGATATTTTTTCCCTGTTATCCCATCAATTTAAAAATAATAATCTTGACATAGTATCTCAATTATTAAATGAAGGTATACCCGTTGTAGAGGCGCTCAAACGTATACCTGATTTTGATCCCACAGCTATTCATCTTATTGATATTGGTATAAAAACAAATCAATTGCCTCATATTTTAATGACTCTGCATGATTATTATCAAAAGGATGATTTGTATAAAAAAGATTTACGTCTGTCGTTGCTTTATCCTGGAATAACATGCGTGTTTATCATGATTGCATTTGGCGTCTCTTTGTCTCATATTGATTCACAATATTTGAATCACTCTTATTTGTGGATGGGGGTCGTATTACTGTTTCCCTTTCTTATTCCAAAAAAATATTGGCCCATTTTTAAAAAACAACAACATGTTGATTATGTGATGAAAATTTATTTATTATTGCAATATAAAATACCTATTTTGGATATCATGACCACTGTCCAAGCGCCTCTCCATCACTGCCAAGCCATTGAACAAGGTGTTCCTTTAAAAGATTGTCTTAAGGAAACCATCAAAGATTTTCCAATTTTATTAAGATTTTTAAGCCTGTTATCTCATCAACCTCATGAATTTTATAAAGCCTGTATCCTTGAAAAAGAATTTTTATTTGAAAAGCAAAAAAAAATGATGAAACTGGTTGAACCCATTTTTTTAAGTTTTGTAGGCCTGATGATTTTGATGTTTTTAATGGTGGTTATTATGCCTTTGTACACTTATTTAAATTAAATTTTTTTTTGTTAACTATTTTTTAACTATTATATGATTTTATGATTGTGAAGAATGGAAACATCTCTTCAACTTAACCTCAAACAATAGGAAACATGAATATGAAAAAAATCATAGCATTTGCATATGGGTGTACAATCGGGTGGTCCAATTTTCCAACCGGGCATGAACCTTGCAATTCATCATCCTCCATTGTAAAACAACTTTATCACTGTATGGAGAAAAAAAATAGAACAATTGATTCATCCCATGATATAAAAAAAAGCTTTTCCTTACCGATTGCTTATGAATCCGAGATGTACAAAAAATGGCCCGTCTTTTGGGTTTGTAATCAAGAAGGACTCAGCTCCTGCGTATCTAACAGTGTTAAATCAATTATTCAGTTTTATTGCCCAGGGCCTACGCATGAAAATTTGTGGTAAATTTACAACAAGAATAGAAGGGATTTAAAAGCCAAGTAATACCTGTGACATTTAATAAAATTCCATCAAATGGAAGAAATTTTAGGACATTATTTTAAAGACGTTGACGATCCAAGATCTTTGAGAAACCAGCGTCATTCGTTGATGGCCCTCATTGGCAC
>JALRGP010000004.1:0-12398 GCA_023259685.1 Alphaproteobacteria bacterium
AACAAGTTTCTCAAAAATGTGCATTAATGAAGATGATGGATACGGTTCAGTGTATTGATACACTTAAAGATGGTGATGAAAAAAACCTCTTTCTATGAAAGTATAAATAAATATATTTCTGATGAAACAATTAAAAAATTCAAAGATGAGGAGCTTGAAGAAAGAATAAAACTTCACAAAAAAAATTATGAGGATCATAGAATTCGTGTATTTCAGGAAAAAGTAGCTGTATTTCTAGAGGAAAAACATGACAATGTCAAGGCGTCTTATGAACGTTTAGAAACAGCATACAAAGAAGAGCTAGAAACAAAAATAATTAACCAAGAGACATTACAGAAATTGATGTTGCCTGCCAGAAAAAAATGTAGATCACAAGAATGCGAACAAATATTTAAGGAAAAAGTAGCTGCACTTTTAGAGGAAAAAGATGACAATGTCAAGGCGTCTTATGAACGTTTAAACGTAGAACACGAAAAAGAGAGAGTAAGCAGCATAATTAACTCAGATAGTTTAGAGAAATTGATGGCTCCTTCTAGACAAAAATATGAGCAATATCAAGAAATTCTAGCAGAAAAAGAAAAAATTATGCTTAGAAAAACTATAAAAGAATTACACTCAAAATATCAAACTTGTACAAGACAAGAAAAGGAATTAAAAAATCTGTATGGAAGTTTGAAGGATCCAAAAGCAGCAATCCAAAAAAATTATGTCAGGAAAAATCCAAGATGACCAAAAAACACTTGTTAATCATGATGACGGTGATGCTTCATTGGAATCAGATGATGAAGAAGAATCTAAAAAAACAGAAGGAAAACCTGCTGTAGATAGAATTTTTTTCATTAAAGCTCCATCAAAATCTATACAGCAATCTGAAGAAAATCAACTGTGGAGTGAAACTCTTGAGAAGGACTTTGATCAGGTTAAAGGCGCTTTGGCTAATGAATACTCTAATATTGCAAAAAATGGATTGAAAAAAGTTAGACTTGGGTCTTGGAGGTGTTCGTGAAATAAAAATATACACAAAACAACAGGCAATTGGTGATAGTTTTTATAAGTTAATATCAGTTGACGCAAGTGTACATCCTTATAGATTTTATTTTAATAAGACAGAGGTGGACAACACGCTTGAATATCTTGGATGTGGACACTATGATCAAGCCTTAAAGAAAATTATATCAAATCCAAAAAAAGGTGGTGAAAAGTAATTTAGATATTTACGGGATGGGGGCCGAGCGTGCTCTTATCCCGATATCAAAAAAATAATATCTCCAACACTCATGAGACAATGTCTCTTGTGGCTTTTGTAATACTCATCATTTAAACGGATAATTTTTGACCCAGGTGCCTGCGATTGTTTAAGCTGATGCACGCTTTAAACGATCATTAATAGCAACGCCAACACCAATGTGGGGGATGGGCATGACGGCAATGCCTTGGTAACGATCAACTTGATCCGCTTGGTTTAAAACAAAAAACAATCGAGAGGCAGCCTCATCTAAATGACCTGATGCACTGAGTTGATAGGGAGTATTAATAATTGTGTGTCCAAAAGCAATAAAAGCTTCATGACTGTCAGGATTTTTTACATTCAAACGCAATGGTAATCGCGGGGCATAGTGGCGAAGCATCATGCCCGGAGCCAATACTTTATCCGAGGACACAAGGGTATCTACATGACAATCTAAAACTGATTCAATATCTTCTTTGAGTACTGCCCCTGAACGTAAAATTCGGGGTACATGGGTAGATACGTCCAAAATTGTTGATTCAATACCGACGTGACAAGGACCACCGTCCACCACAGGAATATTTAATTGCCCTAAAACGTCCGATGCGGTGGTAGTACTGAGCCGTTCAGACAAGTTCGCGCTTGGGGCGCATAATGGAAACGGTAAATTTTTTAAAATATGCTGAGCAATGGCGTGATGGGGGCAACGAATTGCAACAGTATCAAGCCCTCCGGTAGCCATTGTAGAAATTCCCTCCAAATGTTTTAAAGGAACTACCAGTGTCAGGGGTTTACTAGGCCAAAAATGTCGGGACAATTGTAATGTCCGATGATCAATAACCGCAAAACGCATTGCATTTTCAATGTTTTTGACGTGAACAATAAGAGGATTGATCATAGGGCGTTTCTTAAGATGGTAAATTTTAGATACGGCCAAATCTGATGTTGCATTACCTGCTAAACCATACACAGTATCGGTAGGAATAACAACAATATCGTTTTTTTTTAACATATTAATAGCTTGAAAGGCTGATACAAACATGTGATTATGACCATTGAGTGATAATTTATCATAACTGGTTTAGTTAAAACATGTTACTAACTCTAAATGACATCACCGGGCAAATACATCTTAATGTATATGAAAATTATCACACTGCCTCTCACTGTTTAAAAAGCATTGTCTCTATGTTCGTCTATCTGTTTTAATGATGCAAAGTGCATATAAAGGGAAAAATTTCATAAGGCTTATTTTGCTTTTGAATCCACGTTATCAATGACGATGATGTGGTGATGGCAATAATTTTGTCTGCCACTTCAAAAACAAACCTGTCTTGCCAAGAATTTCCCATGTACGTAAACGATCCAAATTTATTTTTTAAAAACAATGCTTTATTTTGACCAACTAAATTGCAATCGGTAGATCCAAAACAACCATCAAAGGTGAATGGCAATTTGTCAATTAATTGTTCGGCGTAACGTTGAGGGGCCCCCGTTGCCAAGTATACATAAAATCCCTGAGCCTTCATTTTTTGAATGTAATCAATGGCATAACGATTCCATATATAAGGACCAGGGGGAAGCAAAACATTTTTTGACAATTCTTTTTTAACTGCAAGAGATCCTTTCAAAGCCAATCTTAATATATTGAAAAAAGCCCAAGGTTTTCTTTTTAAAAATTCATACAAAGCATGTCTTGAAATATCACCCTTTAAAAGGGTCCCGTCCAGATCAACACATAAAATATTATGATTGCTCATCAACATGTTGGGGTTTAATTTTTTTTCGGATGTATAGGGCAACAACTCCCAATGCGGCACATATAAAAATCCATTTTTGGTACGCAACCATTTTATGCAAGAATTTTAAAAATGTGTCTCCAATCCAATATCCTCCTAAACAACTCACCAATGTCCAAATCATCGCAGATAACATATTAAGAGGACTGTACCGTTTGGGTGGTAACCCACTGATTCCAATCACAACAGAGCTTGTTACACGAATCCCATAAATAAAGCGACACGCGATAATAAACCACACATCATAACGTTTTAAAAGGTCAAAAGCTTTGTCAGATTTTTTAAATAATTTGGGATATTTGACTAAAATTTGATGGCCGTAACGTCTGCCTAAAAAATACAAAAATTGATCCGCTATTAATGTTCCAAAAAATGCCACAAGCATGATAAGGTAAATATTCATATGTCCTGCTGCAGCCATTGCGCTTGCAGTTAAAATGACTGATTCTCCCTCCACAAGGGAACCCAAAAAAACAGCTATGTATCCGTATTGCCTGATAAATTCAATAAATGTCTCCATTGGCATTCTACATCTGATGGCATCGTATAAAAAATTATATCATCAGACGTACAATCAACCATAAAATATGCAAAAATAAGAAAAGCCCGTTTATTTTAAAAATATGTCTGAGTATTGTGTGATCTTTTTTCATGGTTATGGAGCCAACGGTATGAACATGGATCCCATGGTGGATGCGTTTGAAAATTTTTTTACAGAATTTGACGTTAATGTGGAATGTTTTGCCCCTGATGGCGTTTTAGAGCATTCTGATTCCAGAGGTTGCCATATGTGGTATAATCTTACATCTTTAAATCACGAGGTGCTACAAGAAGGTATTCATGAATCTTTTCATGAAATTCAAAATTATATTGAACGCGCATCGGATGGTAGAAAAACATTTTTGGTTGGTTTTTCTCAAGGGGGGCACGTGGCTCTTCATATGGCTTTGCACAGTGGTTTGCCAAATATTGTAGGAGCCATATCTTTTAGTGGATTTTTACCGCCTATTGATGAGCGCATCTACCCGGATCGTCAATTGTTACTTGTTCATGGAAATGCTGACCAAGTTGTACCTTTACAAACTTTTCAAGATACAGTTGGTTATTTAACACAAAAAGGTATTCCATTTCAAGCGCATCTTGTCCCTGATACAGATCATCATATTTGTGAACAAGGATTATTTATAGCAGAGTTATTTATCGGTCAAGCATTGACAGAATTGGAATACGACAACGAAGCGCAAGAGCAAGATTCAGATCTTGATGACAACGATTAAAAAATTTTTTCTTGGCGTCATTGGAATTGTTTTTATTTTTATGACTGTTCGAACTTTTTATCATCCCAGCACTATTTATATTTATGATTGGTATGGGATGCTGGATTTAGAATTAATCAAAGAATTTGAAAAGGAAACAGGTCTTCGTGTTGTATATGATGTCTATAGTGACAATGAAACCTTAGAGGCCAGATTACTCACAGGTAAAAGTGGTTATGATATTGTTTTTCCCTCTTTAATTCCTTTTGCTGTTTTTCAATCAGATATTGGTTTATATGAGCCCATTGATCATACAAAAATACATATGGAACAAATTCATTCTCATTTTATTGACATTTTAAAAAAATATTCGAATTTTCTCATCCCTTATTATTACGGAACCATCGGTTTATTGTATAACAAAAAAAAATTGCAACACTTGTTAAAGGATGATTTTGAGTTGCATGAGCACAGTTTAGATTTAATTTTTAATGATGATATTCTTCAAAAAATCCACATGAGTGGGGTTAGTCTCCTTGAAGAAAGTGTAGATGTCCTTCCTATTTTAAAGATGTATCTTCAAAATGATGAGACTGCTACTGTGAAAGATAGGTTGAAAAAAATCCGCCCTTTTATTCGAAAATTCACGTCCAGCCATTTTATCCAAGACCTGGTCAAGGGAGATTTGGTGTTGGCTATGAGTTGGTCCGGAGAGGCAAGACGCGCAACGGAAGAAGATTCCAATTTAGTCTATGTTGTTCCTAAAGAAGGAACGTTGTTATGGGTTGATTGTATTGCCATTCCTAAAGGAGCGCAATTGGACAAAGCTTATCAATTTATTAATTTTTTACTGAAAGAAAAAACAGCAACCCGCATTACAAAAAACACCTTTGTTCCAACAACGATTAAGACATCTTATCAAAATCTTAAGGATTTGAATGTGATCTTAGACGATGATACATTAAAAAAACTTAATTTAAATAAAATAGAAACATCCAAAGAATCTATTGATAACAATAAATTATGGATGATCTTTAGAAATCATACACTTCATTAGAGTTTTTTGATAATAAGCAATAATTTTCACCTGACTATCCAATATCATATTTACATAGTTTTGTGTAAAATCATTCATGCGTATACTCTGCGTTTCCTCTAGTTGGATAGCGAGGTTAACTGTTAATTATGCTAAGATAATGTTAATGATATCAATATAATTTGAAATGGCTTATATATCTGAAAAAGTAAAAATATTTTTAAAAAACCAAACCCATGGTTTGGGTCGTTTTATTGTCTTGTTACTAGTATTTATTACATTTTTATATAAACCTTTTAAAATTCCAACCTCATCTATGGTTCCAACTCTTCAAGTCGGAGATTTTTTAGTTGTTGATAAATTCCGCTATGGGTATAGCCGTTACTCACTACCTTTTCGAATCCCCGTTATCGATGGTCGCATAGGAGTTTCACCCCTAGAAAGAGGAGAAGTGGTTGTTTTCAATCATCCCAAAGATCCTGAAGATGATTGGAGCGGCATGATCTTTGAAAAATTGGGGATTATGAAAAAAACAGGAAAAGATTATATCAAAAGACTCATTGGGCTTCCTGGAGACACAATTCAGATGATTGAGGGACATTTATATATTAATGGTCAGCCTCTACCCCTTCGTCAAATTGAAGATTTCATGTATACGGATTACAGAAGTGGAAAAGTTTTAGCAGTGCATCAATTTATCGAAACACTTCCCAATGGCGTTGAGCATCATATTTTAAAAATCTTGCCTTTTGGCAGCGGTGAAAAAGATAATTTTGGTCCTGTGATTGTGCCACCCGAACATTATTTTTTCATGGGCGATAATCGCGATGCATCGAAAGATTCTAGATACTTAGAAGATGTTGGTTTTATTCATAAAGATTTCATAGTCGGACAAGCAAAATTTATCTTCTTTTCAACAACGTCCAGTTTGTTTGAACCATGGGATTGGCCGTTTGGCATCCAAGGCCGACTGGGACGTATTTTCCAAAATATTGATTAAACGTCATGGACCAACATCCAATCGTTATTGTGGGCGGTGGGATTGTTGGCTTGTCTATGGGGTTATTTTTTAAGAAATACAATATTCCTTTTGTTATTTTTGACAATCATCCTCAATCTGACGATATTCGTACATTGTTTATCAATCGTAGCAATGTTCATTTCTTACAATCACTGGGTGTAAAATTTGATGGTACTTATGTTAAAAGCATTGTTTTAGAAGACCGTTTACAAGGGATATCATCTTGTTACGATAGCTACCATCCTTATATTTCGCAAATGGTTATTTTTAAAGATTTCAAATGTCAATTGCAATCCCTTGTCAAAGACTATATTGTTCATACTGATTATAATGAATCTCTATCTTTAAAAAATCAATTACTGATCGGTGCCGACGGGGTTTATTCCAAAATAAGGCAACAGGCTGGAATTGATGTTTTAAAACGCGATTATCAATCAGTTGCACGAGTTTATCATATTGAACATAGTCATCGTCATGAAAAAAAAGCATATGAAATCTTTCATCAAGATCATATTATTGCAACTTTGCCGTTAAAGAACCCCCATCACAGCGGTGTTGTCATTTGTTCTCCCGTGGCATGCACACAGGAGGACCATGGAAATCATTTAGGCATCTCACATATAACAACCCCCATAAAAGAATATCCTTTAGTTGGGATCTTTGCTCAAAAAGTTACTTGCTACGAAAAACATGTCATTTTAATTGGTGACGCCGCTCATCATTATCATCCATTGGCTGGTCAAGGGTTGAATGTGGGATTAAAAGATGTGATAAATCTAGGAAACATTATATTAAAAGCCCATTGCTATGGCATCCCCTTTGTCAGTTCAAGTGTTTTTTCAGCATATGAATCACAATCAATCCATCACACACGCATGCGTATTTTTATTCATGGGGTATTAAATGGCCCCACATTTTTAAAAAAAATCGGTATTATCACATGGCCGCGGTGGTCTTATGTGTTAGAGGGGTATATATAAAACCCATTTTTCCATATACACAAAAATGTAAAGCTGTTCCAGTACCTTTTTTAAAATAAAGTTCATGTGAAAAAACAACTTTCACATTATGAATTTAATTTTCGGATATGAATGACAATATTTTTGTAAGTATTCTTCAACTGATTTTGGTAAGTGTTTGTCATAGATGGTCGGCGATTGAAAGAGGTTCAAAGGCTCAATATCTGTTCATTGCCATATAAACTCAATTTTCAAGAAGCCCATTGGATAGCTCTGCAAAAAATATACCATTGGTTTACAATGGCATTATAGAGGTTGTACTCAAACATTAATGAAATTTTTAGATCAGGTTAAAATTTTTTTGAAATCCGGTGATGGTGGCGCTGGTTGTGTTAGTTTCCGTCGAGAAAAATATATTGAATTTGGGGGGCCAAATGGAGGCAATGGTGGAAAAGGTGGTCACATCTATGTTCAAGGTGTTCACAATTTAAATACTTTGATTGATTATCGTTATCAACAACATTTTAAGGCTGAAAAAGGGCATCAAGGTATGGGACAAGAACGAACGGGCAGACACGGTCATGACATTATTTTAAAGGTTCCCATTGGAACGCAAATTTTTGATGAACACAAAGAAAATTTATTACTGGATGTCACAACCGAAGATAAAAAAATCCTATTGTTAAAAGGTGGTGATGGGGGATTTGGTAATAGCCATTATAAAAGTTCTACTCATCAAGCACCCAGACGTGCAGATCCAGGTTGGCCTGGGCAGGAAATGTGGGTATGGATGCAATTAAAATTAATTGCAGATGTGGGATTGTTGGGGTTGCCTAATGCTGGGAAATCAACATTTTTATCTGTTGTTTCTAGAGCAAAACCTAAAATTGCTGATTATCCATTTACAACCTTGCACCCCCAATTGGGAGTTGTGTTTCACCATGACAAAGAATTTGTGATCTCTGATTTACCGGGGCTTATTGAAAATGCTCATCAAGGGGCAGGCCTTGGTCATCGTTTTTTAGGCCACGTGGAACGTTGTAAAGTCTTGCTGCATTTGATTGATGGAACCCAAGAGGATGTATGTCAGGCTTACCATACAATTCATCAAGAATTAAAATTGTATGGGGGGGGGTTATGTGACAAGCCGGAACTCATTATTCTCAATAAAATCGATGCATTAACGGAAGATGTTATTGCAGAAAAAAAACAGGCTTTGGAGGAATTCACAGGAAAAACTATTTACATTTTATCCAGTTTATCTAAAAAAGGATTATCTGACATTTTAAATGAAACATTAACAGCAGTCAGCACCTTTCATTTTGACTAAAATTCCTAATAAAATAGAGAGGTAAAGGCTTTAAATACCTTGTTTTCTGGTTCAAAATGGCATAAGTGAAACGAGACAGCGTAATTATCTTAGCTTTGTCTATGGAATCTAAAAGATTTTGAACAGAAAGAGCTGCAAACCCCTTCTTGTTACTCTAACTCGCGTTGATGATTATATCATTTAAAAAGGTCTGCAAAATTTTGATATTTTTTCCACCAAGACCATCAATATTAAAGGCTTCTTTAGAAGCAAAAGGATGTATTTTTGTTTATTTTATTTAAAAAATAACACACATTTAAATAAAATACAATAACAATATTGAAAAAAAATTATTTTATGGTGTATATCTATTATATGAAATTTATTTCTATTTATTATGTACTTTAAAAAAAATGGCATACTACACATGTTTTTTCTGGTTTCTACAACCACGTCTTTTATGAGTGTATCAATTGAGAAAATTACCATAAATTCATCAAATAGGGTTCCTTCAAAACGTTTGCACAGTGACGTAATACAAAAAAATCCCGAAGAAAAAAAAACAAGTCTTACATACTGCACCTCAAGACTTGAGTGACAAAGAAACACAAGAAACCTCATCAGAGAATGAGTTCGGAAAAAAGCTTTGTAACTATAACTATAGCAGTTCTGCTTTTATTAAAAAATTAGAGAACAAACTTTTCTCTAAGTGCCAAAAGACTCTATCAGATCAGGAAAAAGAGAGGCTTACACAACCTTTAAAAGATAAAAAAAAGAGCATTGATGTCGATTGGACAGATTGTACAATGGCAGAGACAATATCTAGAGTTCACCCTATCCAACAAACAAAGATAAATCTACAAAATGGCCCAACATCTGGATTCACAACACACTGGGAATATTCTCCAGAAGAGACAGAGGGGCACATGGAGTATTGACCCCTGCCCTTTAAATATCACCTTAGATGGTAAAATATATCAATTGGTTGTTAACTATAGAGGTTGTCAGAATCCTCAACAACCTGGTAACTGCTTTTTTTAAAAAAAAGGTGACCATCCTCACACATATAATGGGAATATTCAAGAATCCACATATTGGTCCAGTCCTCATCAAACACTCATGGCAATTGAAATTGTTAGAAGAAAAGTTGTAGATCATGCCATAGACCTCAAAGACACACACGCCGATCTTCCAGTTACTATGGGCATCATTATGGCCAATCAAATGATTAAAGATAAGGTTCCTGGGGTGTTGGAGGGCTTTCATCCCAAAAGTGGAGCCTATCATATGTTTTCAGATACTCGTTCGCGCAGACAAAATGGATTGAATCAATTGGCTGCACTTTATTATGAGCAGTATGACATCGGACAGAAGAAAAGTGATTTAAAAATGACAATAAAAGAACATGCTAAAAATGTCCTTGGTATCAGTGATGATTTAGACACGTCATCTGATGAATCCGAATCAGAGGATCTTCAATTAACAACTGTGAATTCAACAGTGAAGGCCTTTAAAAAACAAGAGAAAAAACGAGAACAAAAACAACAATTAAAAGAGCAGAAATATAAAGTTAATGTCATTAACAAGATCAATGAAGAGGAATTAAAAGTATCTTTGGATGTTGAGATGGAAAGCTCCGATGAAAAAACCAGCAACATTATAAAAGAATACAAAAAACTTTTTGATCAAGGATGTGAAAGATTTAACAAATCAAACACGGGATTATCAAAACATTTTGATTCAATTAATGAGGCTGGACATTATTCTGCATTTTTTCAGACATTTCCTCTTGGGGCTCAGGGGGTATATATATTATTTGGTAACCCCCATATGTCATTCGATTACTCTATATTATATATCTTTAATCTGTATCCGTCAAAGTCAAGCAGAAAAACAGAAAAAGTTATACGCTTACTTGATTTGAGACCAGAACAATTGACAGAAAAAGCATTTCCTGAAAATCTTACGATTTCACATGATTATCAAAAAAAATTGGATGAATTAGGTATCTCTCTTGAGATAGAATTTCAAGAAGAAAAGGATTTTTTAAAAAGATCTACAATTCAGATGACCTATAGAAAAGATGACATACAGGTTGATGATTCAATAAAAATAAATACTTTAACTCCACAAAAAAAGCTGATCAAGATTTATTGGCAACGGTGATTGCCAGCAAGGATGAGAGCGCATTAATTTTTCAACAACACTGCAAGACTTCTGATGATATCAGACATTTGATAAATCTTCTAAGAATTGTAGGATGTAATTTATTTGATAAAGGTCAGCATGTGCATCACTACATCACACGTCTAGATCCTCAATTTAACGTTTGGACTGTTGTGGATTGGATTCGCCAATTGAATCATCAATTTAAATTTCAAAAATTGACAGTTGGAAATATATATGACGAATTAAAACCTTTGGAGGGTACGAATTTAATATTGAATGATCATCCGCATGTGACGATTCATATTGATAATATTTATCACGCACAAGACAATCCAAATAAAGAAATAATCGGCAGAAAATTCGAAGATACATCCATTTTGTATCATGCCTCTTGCGTCATGTCAGATGGAACAACCGTTACCATTCCTGAGGATGGTAAGGATCTCCTTAGCGTAACAATTGATGGACAAAAAATAACTCGGTTTAAAAAGACACAACAATAATAACGAAAGGAGAGATTCCATCTCTCCTTTTCTACTTTTGTATCAATGTTAAAAATTCATCTTCCGTTAAAATGGGGATGTTCAAAGCCATGGCGCCTTTTAATTTTGATCCAGGATTATCGCCATAAATTAAAAGATCAACCTTGGATGAGATCGATGTGGCAATCATTCCCCCTTTGTTTTGGATAATTTTTTTGGCTTCTAGGCGCCCCATGGATTGAAGAGTTCCCGTGAGCAAAACTGTTTTTTGATTAAAAAAATGATCTTGATCAATCGTATCAGGAATAACATGAATAACATTGATAACATCTTGAATTATGCGTTGATAATCTGGATGATGAAGGAAATCAATAATATCTTTTTCAATACTGGCGCCAATCCCTTCCATATGAACCAATTGTTTTAAATTTAAAAATGTATCCAATTTCTGACAATATCTTGATAATAATAAGGCTGTCATGGACCCTACCTGAGGAATTCCCATGGCATAAATGAAACGAGACAGTGTAATTGTCTTGGCTTTGTCTATGGAATCTAAGAGATTTTGAATAGAAAGAGCTGCAAACCCTTCCAGTTTCTCTAACTCTTGTTGATGATTATGTAATTTAAAAAGATCTGCAAAATTTTTAATGTATCCTTTTTCGTACAAAATTTTGATATTTTTTTCACCAAGACCATCAATATTAAAGGCTTCTTTTGATACAAAATGACACAACCTATTTAATGCTTGCTCTTCACAATCGAACCCATGAGGACAACGAACCATAACGGCATTATTGTCCTTGATGACAGGCCTGCCACATGAAGGACAATGGGTTGGAAAGATAAATGGATGCGTATTGTGAGGTCTTTGGTTCAAAACCACAGAGACAATTTTAGGAATCACATCACCGGCTCTTTTTAAGATCACATAATCGCCAATTCTTAAATCCTTTCGTTTAATTTCATCATCATTATGAAGTGTGGCGCGAGAGATAGTGACACCATGTAAGCTAACGGGTTCCAAAATAGCCACAGGCGTTAAAACTCCCGTTCTTCCCACCTGAACGACAATATCTAACAATTTTGTTTGCATTGTCTTTTCGATAAATTTGTGGGCAATGGAATAACGTGGAGCA
>JALRGP010000004.1:12408-21699 GCA_023259685.1 Alphaproteobacteria bacterium
TAATGCCCAACCGATCTTGCAAAGACAGATCGTTAACCTTGTACACGACCCCATCAATTTCAAACGGTAAATAGGGTCGTTGATCATACAAATTTTTATAAAATTCTTGTATCTCTTCAAAATATGTACATAATTTATATAAATTCGACACATGAAAACCAAATTCTTTTAGTTTTTTCAAAATATCACTTTGGCTTGCCGGTTGATGATCTAAACAACGCATATAATAGGCAAAAAAATGAAGTGGGCGCTTGGCTGTGAACGTAGAATCTAATTGCCTCAGTGATCCAGATGCGGCGTTGCGCGGATTTGAAAAGGGTTCCAATCCTTCTTGGATTCGTTTTTCATTCAGATTTCGAAATTCTTGAATGTTCATATAGACTTCACCACGAATTTCTAAATCATGGGGATAATCACCTTGTAACTGTAGCGGCACATCGTAAATAGTTTTTGCATTATTGGTCACATTTTCACCTTCTTTTCCATCACCGCGCGTTAAAGCCAACGTTAAAATGCCATTTTGATAATAGAGCGATAATGACACACCATCAATTTTGGGCTCCGCCATCAAAGGAATAAAATCAGACCTTTTTAGAAAATTTTGAACGCGTTCAATAAATTTTTGTACTTCTTCAAAAGAAAATGCGTTATTCAGTGATAACATTGGAACTTTGTGCTGAACTTTTTCAAAGTCACGTGATACAGGGGAACCAATTCTGTAGCTGGGGCTGTTAGGCTGTCTTAAATCTGGAAAGCGTCTTTCAAGGTCATCATTTTGACGTCTTAATTCATCATAATCTTCATCAGAGATCTCTGATTTGTCCATATTATAATACATATGATCATAATGAGCGATCAACTTTGCAAGCCTTTTTAATTCGGCTTTGGCTTCATCTTTGGTCATCGTTTAGGCACCCCATGTCCTTATGTTATTTTTAAGATGATTGAATTTGTTTTGTAAGCATATCTAAGCATTTGTCTTCAACTTTGACAAATAAGTCTAAACGTATTTTTTTATGAAAAAATGCCATCATGTCTTGGCGTGCTTTTGATCCAATGTCTTTAATTTTACTAACCACAATCCGTTTATGGGTGTCTTTGGGAACAACAATACATTGATGAATGGCAATCAGATCATCCGCTTCATCCCATTTTTCATGTTCAACGTAGGTATGATAAGGCAATTCATGGTCCAACTGAAAAAATAATTGTTTACGCGTCATCTCGCATGCCAAAAAATGACTTGGCATATTGGTTAAATCATCTTTGTCAAAAACAAAGTTTCCAGGACTTAGCAAGGTTTTTAAATGTTTTATCAGACCGTCAAGACCATCTTTTTTAAGGGCGCTGATCATGAAAATTGGTGCATTAAAATGAGATAATTTTGATGCCCATTTCAACAATATTTCTTTTGGAACCAAATCAATTTTATTCAGGACAAGAATCAAGGGTGATGCAATCTTAAGATTTGATAATTTATATACAATGCGGTCAAGATCCGATTTCGCAATATCAATTAAAAATACCACAATATCCACATCTTTAAATGTTGCTAAGGCTACGTCTAATATGGCTTTTTCAACGGTTCTTTGAGCTTTAAAAATGCCAGGCGTATCAAGGAAAATCATCTGATGTGGTTCTTGGGTGACAACGCCTAAAATTCGCCCGCGTGTTGTTTGAACCTTTGGTGATACAATTGATATATTTTGCCCAACCAGCGCATTCATTAAAGTTGATTTACCGCTGTTGGGCTCACCAAATAAGCCAACCCATCCACAATAGGTTATAACGTTATCATTCATTTTTATATTTTTCAAACTTTGGTTTAACTTACTGTACCAGATTCATACTAAATTATGTGATTAATGGATCCATAGGGAGATGGTTGAAAGTTGGAGAAGACAATTTTTATCGAAAAGATTTTATTTTTTAATACTGACAGATATTACTCCTCCCACTTTTAATCGCACCCCCATATATCTCTAAGCCCAAAGATTACATGTATCATGTGCTATAATGATGTGATTGGACAATAAGTGACGCGATGTTAAGACTAATTTGGGCTGTTTTAAAGCCTTTTTCATGGAAGCTGTTTTTTATGCAATTGTCGTTTTTTGCGATGGTGATTGATTTGGCATGCATTCCTTATTTTTTGGGAAAGATTTTAGATGTTATGGGGATATGTCAACCCCAAACATTTGAATCGTACCAATTGTTGCTTGTGCCAGTCATATGTTTTTTAGGCGCTTATGTCATCAGTGAAGCTCTTTTTCGTATTGGTGGCTTTTTGTATGCATATGTATTTCCCAAAATTGATGGGTCTGTTCGCATTCATTTTTTTGACAACATTCAAAATCAACATTATCTTTTTTTTAAAAACTATTTGCCCGGTCATATTTTTTCAAAATTTCAAGAATTACCCCTTGCTTTTCACCGATTATTGTATAAATTTATTACCCTTTTTATTCCAACAATTGTTTGCATCATATTAACATCAATTTATTTTTTACACATTCATTCTGTATTAGGAATGCTGATTATTTCTTATGTTATCATTCATTTTATCTGTTTAATATGGAGTGTTAAATTTCTAGAAAAAAAATCTTGTTATCATGCGATGTCTAAAAATAAATTAGAGTCTTTTTCATTAGATGTTTTATTAAACCATTTAGTATGGAGAACATTTGTCAAACAAAAATATGAACGTCATTTGTTAAGAATGCATCAATCAACGGAGCAACAACATCACACACAATCATTAATAGCCATTGAAAAAATTAAAACAATCATGGGATTTTTTTGTTTATTGATTGCCGGCATAGGTGTAAACGGCATGGGAATTTATTATTGGTATCATCAAGATTTATCAATTGGAAATCTCACTATTTTATTTCAAACAACAACAAACGTTATTATGTTAATGTGGTGGATATCAATGGATATATCATACATCATCAAGGATATTGGGGTATGCCATCAGGCGTTGGCGGTTTTTCAGGATCGTTCTTATCCCATTGAAACCAAAAATGGCCAACATTTAATAGTGACAGATGGTAGCATTCATTTTGACCATATTTGCTTTGGTTTTGACCAAGACAGATTATTATTTAATCAATTAAATTTTGATATAAAGGCCAAAGAAAAAATAGGTATTGTTGGATTTTCTGGTAGTGGTAAAACAACATTAATGAATTTGTTATTAGGGCTTTATCCCTTGCAAAAAGGTCGTATTGTGATTGATGGATACGATATATCGGCATGCAACATAGATTCTGTACGCAGCCGTATGGCTTTTATACCTCAGCAACCTATGTTATTAAATAGATCTGTCCTTGAAAATATTTGTTATGGAGATCCATC
The DNA here is from genome assembly GCA_023259685.1 of Alphaproteobacteria bacterium. GTDB lineage: Bacteria > Pseudomonadota > Alphaproteobacteria > JALRGP01 > JALRGP01 > JALRGP01. The sequence continues at coordinate 15,769 of JALRGP010000004.1, forward strand.
TATTGATGAGGCCAGCGTTCACCATTACGCAAAGCTTGCCCAAATTCATGATTTTATTAAACAATTGCCCAATGGTTATCATACGATTATTGGTGGTGAAGATGGCATCCACCTGTCAGGCGGGCAAATGCAGCGTTTATCAATTGCACGAGCATTGATTAAAAATGCATCTATTTATATTTGGGATGAAGCCACATCGGCTTTGGATACGATTACTGAAAAAGCTATTCAAGGCATTTTTTCACAACATCTGCAAAATGCCACGGTTATCGTCATTGCCCACAGGTTGTCAACCGTCCAATTTATGGACCGAATTATTGTTTTGGATCAAGGGCGAATTGCTGAAGAAGGCACCCATGATATTTTATTGAATAAAAAAGGGATATATTGCAATTTATGGAATCAAAAAACAGCATGATTTAAAGATAAATTCATTCTGCATGATTGAAAATTATTGAAAATTCTCACACTATCCCTCACTTTTTAAAAAACATTTTGAGGAATAAAAATATTTAAGTTCATTTAATAAAAAGCAATTAAATTTTTCCCAAATGAGCTTATCATTTAGGAAAAATGACCTTCACGCTTTTTTGGCGTTTAATGCCTCATCAAGTATGTTCTGATTTAAAGACGCGTCAGGAGCTGTTAGAGCAATTCAAAGAGACTTTTGGTTTGGAGTGCATGCAATCTTTCACAGCAGTACCTGTGAGTTCATTGGCAAAGAGTGGTGAACGTATCTTTGTGACAACAAGGTCCCTTTTTTATCCGTTTGAAAGATAATCGTCTTGCTCGGTTTGCCCAAAACAATAAAAAACGTCCATTAAAAGAATTTTTCTCCTCCTTAAAAGAGAATGATGAACTTTATTTACATCAAAAAATTGTAGACTGTGATTTAACGATTGCTGGGAAAAAGACGAAGGATAATCAATTACTTGTTGTATGTTCAAATACAAAAAATCCTGACAGAATCTTGTCGACTGATAAGAAACGTTGGTTGATTGAAACCTGTTTGAGGAATATGAAATCACAAGGATTTAACTTGGAAAACACCCATATGACTCACCTTGATCGCTTATCTAAACTCATGAGCGTGGTCAGTGTGGTAATGCTTTGAGTGAGCCTTGCGGGAATCAATAAAACTTGTCCATTTAAGAAAACTGTACAGACATTTCTTTATTCTGTTTTTACCATGGGGCTGAGAACAATCCAACATGATGATCAGGGTGGTTCTTCTGGTTTGTTTGATCTTATTATGCAGGCTGCTCAAGACCTTTTAAAAAGTGAGGGGTAGTGTGATCCATTATACTAGGCACCTTATCTTTAAAAAGAGCATAAAGCATATCTGCAAATTTTTTAAAATCTTCATCAAGGTAAAATTGATCGTTCATATCTTTACTAAAGCCATTTAAATAAATTAAACACTCTACATATGGCTCAACCACTTTAATTGATTTTTTTAAATCATTAACATCTTTAGGACTTAAAAAACTGACTTTATCATAGCTTTGTATATCATGAATTGTCTTTTTTATTTCAGCAGAAAAATTTTTAAATTTTTCATAAACCAGTTCAGGTTTGCCTTTTAATAAATATCGAAGGCTTTCCAGTAAATTGTCTTTTTCAATGGTTTGCCATTGATCTTCAAGTTTTTTCTGCGATTCGGTATAATTCTTGTGCGACATTTGAAAAGAAGGCGGCGGAGGTATTTTAGTACTGGGATTTCCAGAATTTTTTTGTGCATCATTGCTTTGGGAATTTGAACTCTCCATCCCAAAGGATAAGGATATGAATGACGAGCACTGAAGCGTTAACATTAACAGTTTAATTTTATTAGAATACGTCATATTTTTAAACATGTGTGTATATTACAATTTATTGCAGCATTTTTTTATTCATGTCTGCAAATCAAATCAAAAACTCCCTCTATGCACAGAAGGAGATATTGTTCCTGAACTCACCAGTCTTTTTGTAAAGAGCCCCCCTGCCCTGTCATTGAGTTATGACCTCTTAAAAAATAGTATTTTACCCTCAAAGAACGAACGTCATAGAAGATGGATTATGACAATTTTTCAACAACTTTAAAGGAACTTATATATTAAAACGATCTGTTTCTTTTAAGTATTTTTGATTCTTCTCTTTTCCATTCACGATCTTGAATCGTTTTTCTTTTATCAATCACATTTTTTCCTTTACACAAAGCAATATTGAGCTTCACAATATTTTTATTATTAAAGTACATTGACAATGGAATAATTGTCATCCCTTTTTGTCGAATTGCTTGAATCCACTTTATACTTTCACGTTTTTTCAACAAAAGCTTTCTTGGGCGTTTAGGAACATGTGTAAAATATTTAGCCTGAGCGTATTCATCAATATGAACATTTAATATAAATAATTCATGATCCTGGTTTGCTAAATTTGTAATATAGGCATCTGACAATGACATGCGCCCCTGGCGTAAAGACTTAACTTCTGTGCCTGTTAAAACGATTCCTGCTTCAAGAGTGTTTAAAAGCTCATAATGAAATGTCGCCTTTCGATTGTTGGCAATAATTTTCATGATTATTTTTATGATCCTTACTTTTAATTTTATCTTATTCATAACAGTAGTTGTGCATATTTTTCTCATAACAAAAGGAGATGATGGGCGCAATCAGGTCCTACGCATGAAGATTTGTAGCAAATTTACAACAAATAACTGCAGCCAATCTCAATGACGTCGCAAGATCCCACTTATAGGCATAGAAAACCAACTTCATTGACGATTAGATGTTGTACTTAACGAAGACAAAGGATGTATTCGAAATGATCATGCAGCAAAAAAATGACTATTTTAAGGAAATGGGCATTGGGCATACTTTAAAAAGCAAAAACTAAACCTGAGCAATCTCTGAAAAGTATCATGAGGCGAAATTCTATGTCATTAAAGCATTTATTGAATTGTATCAATAAAATTATTCGTGCGTAGGCCCTGCCACCAACAATCAAAAACTTGAAAACAATATATTTTTGGCTTTATAATAAAGTAATGGAAAGGTGGCCGAGCGGTTGAAGGCGCACGATTGGAAATCGTGTATACGTTAACAGCGTATCGAGGGTTCGAATCCCTCTCTTTCCGCCATTATTCCGAATGAATACTATTATGTTGTTCAAACTCTTGGAACACACTCAGCAAATAATTTTTTTTTATTTTTCATATTTAAAAAAATTAATACATTTTTAATATTTTTTATCTAATATCATTCATAAATAGAGTCCCTCAATAACCTTATGACGTCTTTAGAAAAACTGATTCGTTATCAAAATTTTTTAATTGATCAAGTTAAAAATAAATTATTAACAATTGAACGTGATATTCAAAATGCTGATGATATGTATAGATCTTTAAAACATTCATTAGAGCAAGAAATTCATCAATCACTGCATTTTATTGAAATAACTCAAACTTTTGAAAATTATTATGAATATTTACAAAAAAAAATTAAAGTTTTCTATAAAAAAAAAGAAGATCTCTTGAAAGAAAAAATGACCATGAGTAATTATTTAAAACAGCATATTTTTACCCTTAAAAGATATGAAAAAATCCTAGATATTCAAGATCAAAAAAATTTAGAAGAATTACAACAAAAAGAAAGACGCATGTCATAGATTCAAATTTAAACAATCAAAAATAAATCGATACATAGATCGATTTATTCGCTAAAATAAATTATCGAGTATCATAAATATTATACAGATATCCATGGAACAAAATTTGCCAATCGGTATTATTGGACTGGGGTACGTGGGACTTCCCTTAGCAATCGCCCTTGCAAAGCATTTTGAGGTGAAAGGATTTGATATTTCCTCCAAACGTATTGAAGAATTGCATAAAGGCCATGATCGCACCCATGAAATTCATGAGGATGTTTTGCGTTCCACCTCTTTGAAAGTTTATGATGATATTTCTCACCTCAAAGATTGTCGATTATATATTGTCACGGTTCCAACGCCCATTGATGATCATAATTGTCCGGATTTATCTCCACTAGAATCCGCATCTCGTATGGTTGGCGGCATTTTAAAAAAGGGAGATATTGTTGTGTATGAAAGTACTGTCTATCCTGGTGTTACCGAGGATGTCTGCGGTAACATTTTACAAGATACATCAAAACTTCAATGTGGCTTGGATTTTATGTTAGGGTACTCTCCTGAGCGGATTAATCCTGGGGACCAGATACATACGGTTGATAAAATTACAAAGGTTGTTGCGGGGCAAACACCAGAGATCACAGATTTATTGGCATATATATATGGAAAGATGAATGGCGATCGTATTTTTAAGGCCACATCTATTAAGGTAGCTGAAGCTTCCAAAGTGATTGAAAACACGCAAAGGGATATTAATATTGCCTTTATCAATGAAATAACGACTATTTTTTTAAAAATGTCCATCAGTGTTTATGATGTTTTGGAAGCGGCCAGCACAAAATGGAATTTTTTAAAATTTTATCCAGGACTTGTGGGGGGGCACTGCATTGGTGTTGATCCCTATTATTTAGCCAAATGCGCACAAAATTCAAAGATAGAGCCAAAAGTCATTTTATCGGGCCGCGAGGTTAACGAGAATATGGCCAAACAATGCGCTGATTTTATCAAAAACATCTGCCAAGGACCTCGCGTCCTCATTTTAGGGCTCACCTTTAAGGAAAATATTCCAGATTTACGTAATACAAAAATTATTGATTTAAAAAATCATCTCGTTCAATTAGGATTCCAAGTCGATATTCACGACAGCCATTGCGACCCCCATGAAGCAAAAAAGTTTTACGATTTGGATATTTTAACACACCTGGATCAGATTAAACCGTCATCTTATGATTGTATTGTTGCCGCAGTATCCCACCGTGGTTATATGGAATTGTCGCCAGATTTTATTGAATCGATTATACAACCAGAAGGGATTATTTTTGATTTGAAAAATATGTGGTCCCATCTTGAGTTCAAAAAACGTTACGTTAAGTTGTAGAATTTGATGTCCTACTTGAATAAATTTATAAGTACAACAAACACATGAAAGTTTTAGTCACAGGAGCATTCGGATATATTGGCTCTCACTTAGTACATGAATTATTAAACGTTGGGCATGAGGTGGTGGTGGTTGGACGGCGTGCCCCTCCTGATTTAGATATTTTTAAAAATACTCAAACCATTATAGGCAATCTCAATGATCAAGGTACATTGAATAATATATTTGAGAATTGGTCTATTGATGCAATCATTCATTTAGCCGGCTTAAATCCTGGGCCCCATATGCTTTTCAGTGATTATATTGAATCCAATTTCATGACCACGGTTAAGCTCAGCCAAATGGCAGCGTCTTTTGGCGTTCGTCATTTTATCTACGGATCATCCTCATCGGTGTATGGTAATTCTTCACATGTCCCCCTCAAAGAAACGGAAGCTTGTCAGCCCCTTAGCCCCTACGGCATGAGCAAATATATGGCGGAACAAGCATTGTCTTTACATCAAGGGTCTATGAATACAATATGCGTTCGAGGATTTAATCCTGTTAGCTACCGCCCTGGTTATCCCCGAGGCCACAGTGTATTAAATATTTTAATGGACGTCGCCCAAGGAAAGCGGAGCCACGTCTCCATTTTTGGCCGTAACCACATAGGATCCAAAGACAGCACCTGTGTCCGTGACTATATCCATGTGATTGATTTTTGTGAAGTTTATTTGCACATACTAGATCACCTTCATGGAAAAACGGGTGTGCATGATGTCGTTAATCTTGGACGCGGTGAAGGTGTCAGTATGCTAGAGCTAATCCGTATGGTTGAATCGCTAACCTCTCAGATCATTCCTATTCAGTGGGAAGAGGAAAAAGAGGGTGATATCTCGGTGTCCTACGCCGATATAAACCGTATGATGTCTATTATCAATCAT
>JALRGP010000050.1 GCA_023259685.1 Alphaproteobacteria bacterium
TAGCATGTATTACTTGGCTTTTAAATCCCTTCTATTCTTGTTGTAAATTTACCACAAATTTTCATGCGTAGGCCCTGGGTGAGTATCGCAGCCGTTCATTCGATGGAAAGCTTAGAAGATCATCATGTCCAGGAATTTAAAAAGAACCCAACGTCAGAGCGTGTTAAACAAATGTTAACTGACGCATATAATCAAAAAACCCCAGAAAGGACGATAGAATTTGTTCAAAATTTTAGGAAAAAACTAGATCTTAAGGGCCAATTTACCCTTAATAGACTATATAAAGATTCTCGTCCTGATAACGAAGATGAAAACATCAAACCAACGATCGATGAATTCATTAGCACGGGAAAGATTGATTTTCAGGGATTTGCTTCTTTAAAAAAGGTAGAGCATGGGATTGAGAATGCAAAAGTGATTACTTCTATCAAGTGGCCTGAGCTGAAAAAGTTAGAAGTTTCTAAAATCTCAGATGCCCAGGATGTAAGTGTGTCTATACAAGCTAATCTTAATGAATTTAAAAATCCAAATTTTATGGTTCAATTGCAAGAGGCGATTAAACAGTTATTAGAGAAATATAAAAATCAATCTGAAAAAAAACAACAAGTTGACGAATTGAATAAACAAATACAAGGTGTTCAATCACAACTAGATGCAGCTCAGATAGAGATTGCGAGAGGAAATGATAACCTTGAGAGTGCTAAGTTCCAAATAGCCTCATTTATGCATGATTTGACACTTTCTGTAAGCTCTGAGGACAAGGTTAGATTTGAGAGGGTTGTTAACAATCTTAAAATAGATCCGGAACTTAAGGTTGACGATAGCATATTTGAAAATCTTGAAAAGATTAAGTGCGATTCTACAGTTTTAGATCAAATTAAACCTCTCATAAATAATAGTACTGATACAACTTTTAAAAAATACATTCCACAGGTTGATATAGCTATCAATAGTATTAAAAATGCTCTTAAAGACTATGAGCAAGCTCAAGAAACAATGACCAATTTGTCTGATCAAATGATTACTGTCGTGAATAAAATTAACGAACTTGGGCAGTCATACAATAACCCAAGTGATATGATTGTAACAAAAGCAGTATATATACTGCTTTTGTGCTAAACATTGTATGAATTCTTCATGAAATCCTAAATATAAGATTGTTTTTGTACAGAAGTACAGAAAGAAGGTTTTATAAAAAAAGATCTGGAAATATTTGGTAATTGAAACGTTACATCCAAAGGTTAAAGAGCACCACAAAGCTAAAGAAATATTAGAAATTTTAAAGATATGATTAAAGGAATGCTTTCGGACATTTCTTTAAATATTACGTCTGAATACTACGCCACCTTAGCAAATGATCTAATAATGTTAAACTCATCATGGCCTTTGCAATTGGGACTGCACGAATTCCAACGCATGGATCATGACGTCCCTCAATGTCAATGCGATGAGAACGTCCTTTCACATCAATTGTCTCTCTTAGTTGTTTAGTTGAACTGGTGGGTTTCAAAGATAATGTGCACGTAATGGCAGAACCCGTTGATATACCTGCTAAAATTCCACCTGAGCGGTTGGACATAAATCCGGATGATGTTATTTCATCGAATCCTTGGGGTGCTTCTACACACGCCACTCCATCGCCAATTTCAACTGCTTTGACGGCATTGATACTCATCATCGCTTTGGCAAGATCGGCGTCCAATTTGTCATACACGGGCTCTCCAAGGCCTGCTGGACACCCAACCGCCTCCACATAAATTTTTGCCCCTAAAGACGTGTGATTGTCTTTGGCATGGGTTAATGCATTAATCCAACTGGTTAATGTTGTTGGGTCTGGGCAAAAAAAATCATTACCTTCTGCAAAATTCCAATCAATTGATCCTTGAAGAGTATGAGGACCAATTTGGATAACAGCCCCATTAATCATGATATCAGGATAAAAAAAACGAAGCCCTAATAAAGCCATTTGACCTGCTGCCACCCGCACTGCTGTTTCTCTGGCAGATGCACGACCACCACCCCGTGTATCCCAAATGCCATACTTTTTATAATAAGAAAAATCTCCATGGCCAGGTCTAAAGATCTGTTCATAGGGACCATAATCTGCAGAGCGTTGATTTTCATTAAAAATCTGAAACGCAATGGGGGTGCCCGTTGTCATACCTTGATAAATACCACTTAAAATATGAATTTTATCGGTTTCTGTACGAGGAGTATGAAATGTACTACGTCCTGGGCGGCGCTGATCAAGGCCGTGTTGGATGAAATTAATATCAAAGGGAATGCGCGGCGGCATTCCGTCCAAAACGCCACCAATACACGGGCCATGGCTTTCTCCAAAGCTGGTTAATTTCAGAAGGCCTCCAAAAGAATTACCAGCCATTTAAATTAAAAAATCCTTATTAATGTCAATAGTTTTTTTTTCTATATCAACGTGCAGGATGGCTTCTTTGTGAAAAGGTATAGTATGAATATTTTTATCAAACGTTTCGATTGTTAAAAAGGTACCGGCCCCATAATTCTCGACGCCAATCACAATACCAAAATCAGGAATGACGAGTCCTTCTAAATCTGTAAAATAATATTCAGCTGGATCAGATAAATTCGGCAGTTGGGCGCGTGTAATAAATAATTCTGTTCCTTTTAATGCTTCTGCTTGGGTACGATCAGTAATATGAGAAAACCTCACCACAAGGATACCATCTTTTTTAATGCGTATAATTTTTAAAGAATAGGTGTGGCCTTGTTCATCTTGCAGATCGCCGTAAGATGCAATATCCAAAGCCTTGTCTGTATAAGATCGCACATGAATGTCTCCTTTGATTCCAAAAGGAGACAATATTTTACCAACTTTTAAAAGCATGGGCTAATTGACTGAGGTCTTGAAGATTAGATACATTGCAACAGGTTGCATGAGGTAAAATCCTTTGGATTAATTGAGTTAACACTTTACCAGGTCCAATTTCTACGAAATGCGTAAACCCCATTTCATCTAATCGCGCAATGGATTCTCTAAAACGCACCCGTCCCGTCATTTGTTGATACAACAATTGGGAAACCATGTGAGGTGAATCCAAAGTATTTGCAGTAACATTCATCACGACAGGAACCTTTGGCTGTGAAAATTCAATGGCATCTAAGGTGATTTTTAATGAATCAGCGGCATTTTGCATGAGAGGACTATGGAAAGCAGAGCTCACCGGTAAAATAACACATCGTTTTGCACCTTTGGCCTTTGATAAATGCATAACTTCCTCCACCGCCTCAGTATGTCCACTGACAATGACTTGTTCTAAAGAATTATCATTGGCAACACAACATAGATTATTAGTATTTTGGAAATTTTCAGTAATCGATTCAATTTCTGAAATAGGTAAACCAATAATGGCTGCCATGGTTCCAGATCCGTCTCCAAGGGATTGTTGCATCAGTTGCCCTCGAATTTTAACCAAAAATATGCCATCACGTGGCTGCAAAGAGCCTGCACATGTTAACGCTGTATATTCCCCCAAGGAATGACCAATCATTGCTTGGCATAGCTCATGGGACGGGCGCCCTAAAGTGACTTCAATAGCCTTTTGAATCATTAAACTTACTGAAAAAATCGTAGGTTGAGCATTTTCTGTTTGTTTTAAAATATCTTCGGGCGCATGGCATATTAAATTTTTTAAATCTTGTTGAATAATATCGCTGAGTTCATCCAATACATGTTTGGATTCAGGGATATTATGATAAATATCCTCACCCATTTTAACGTTTTGTGACCCTTGCCCGGGATAGACAAAAACAATTTTTGACATAAAATTTTTCCAAAAACAATGACAGCTTAATTTAAGTTAGCACAATGTTCTTATATATATTGAAAAACTTAAAAATTGCATGGGGGTGCGATTAAAAGTGGGGGCTAGGCTGCAAGATTTTTCTCCCAAGATGATTCTTTAATTCATTCACAAGATTTTCAAGTTTTTCAGTGTTTGTTGTCATGATATGTTTTTTTTTGATAATTTATTTTAATAATTTTCAGATCAATTATTGATTTTTTAAAAAAATTAAAATGATCCCCCTCACTTTTAATCACGCCCCCCAAGATTAATGGTTTTTACGATATTTCAAATTTTTTGCTACAATAAAAATAAAAAATTTTTTCTAATCAATGATTAAAAAAATTATTTGTGCATTTCATTTATCTTTATGTTTTTCTTTGCCTGCTGATCGTTTTTCTTACATTGTTGTAGAAGGTAGAACTGGAAAAATTTTAGATGCTCACCATGCAAATCGACCACAACAACCTGCCTCTTTGACAAAAAAAATGACATTACGTCTATTGTTTGAGGCTTTAAAGTCAAAAAAAATCACATTATCAACAAAATTTTTTGTATCAGCATTAGCTCAAAAGCAGATGCCATCTCGATTAGATTTAAAAAAAGGAGAATGGGTATCGGTTGAATCATTAATCAAAGGATTGGTGACAAAATCTGCTAATGATGGTTGTATCGTTGTGGCTGAAAACTTAGCAGGATCTGTAGATAAATTTGTCAAACTGATGAATAAAAGGGCTCATCAATTGGGTATGAAGCATACAGTTTTTCACAATCCATCCGGAGTTCCAAACAACAAACAACAATCTACTGCCTACGATATGGTATTGCTGGCTCAATCTTTATACCGTGATTTCCCGCAATATTTTCATTATTTCAAGACCAAAGGGTTTCAATTTAGAAATAAACATTACAAAAACCATAACAAATTATTAGGAAAAATTGATGGATTGGATGGAATGAAAACAGGATATGTTGAAAAAGCTGGTTTTTGTATTACCACAAGCACATCTCGCATTGTAAAAGGTAAAAAAGTTCGCCTTTTTGTTGTTGTTTTGGGAGGAAAAACTGCCAAAAGCCGAGATTTTAAGACAATTGAATTGATCGAGAATAATTACGCAAAAATAGGGTACACAGCCCAGTGTTCTTACAAAATGAAAAAACATGATTCTGTTGATCAAGCATTGTCTGATATTGATACGTTGCCCGTTGGTTGGTCTAAACCAAAGATGTCATCATCTCATGCGGCGTGATGACATCCAATTGCTTTACGTATGCCTAGCATGCATTCAAAATGATATCGACCAAGGAGTTGATGTATCCTGGTCTTTACAATGGCTAGAGGAAAAAGTTATGCATTTATATCAACAACAATTGCTATCAAAAAATGATATGAAAAATTTAATGATGATGGTGGAAGACGTTTTAAAAAGCATGAAAAAAGCCCTTTATTTTGAAAAATGTATGGAGCGGTATTATGATTATATTTGAGGCAATTGGATGGTACGCTGCGGGATTATCGATGATAACTTTTATACCGCAAGTTTTTTACGTATATAAAAGACGAAGTGCCAAAGATATTTCTATCATCTCATTTTCTGTTTTGATCCTGAGTTCAACCTTATGGCTAATTTACGGATTGTCACTCATGTCAGGATGCATCATTTTAACAAATGTATGTAATATTATATGTGGTGTTTCTATTTTAATCATGAAGAAAAAATTTGCACAAGAACATGATAATGAATGACGAAGATATTGTTAAAAATTGGATTTTAGGCCGTAAAATTTCCCTGTACCAACCCAAAAAAGGGTACAAAGTTTCCATTGATGCTATTTTATTGTCTGCTTTCGCACAGCCTCATCCTAACTCCACTGTCCTTGACGTAGGTGCGGGGGTTGGAGGAGTATGCCTTCCCCTAGCTTATCGTCACCCAACCATTCAGGTGACATCCATTGAGTGCCAAGACATAATGGTTAATTTATTAAAAAAGAATATTGAGAGTAATCAGATGCATGATCGCATACATATCATTCATGAATCAATTGAATCATCCACGCTAGCACCATTAACTTTTGATCATGTTGTCACAAATCCTCCCTATTTTGAATACCATAAAATCAAAGCAATGACTAAAAATTCTCCCAATCCAAGTAAATTAATTTGCCATCATGGACATTTAAAAAAATGGGTGTCTTTTTGTGTACGGATGCTTAAATCAAAAGGATATTTATGGATGATTATCCCAACACAACGCTTAAGTGATGTTTTAAATATTTTTGATGAGAAAAAAATGGGTCATATTACCATCACGCCGTTATGGAGTAAAAATGGTCATTCCTCCCATCGATTAATGATTTGTGCGCAAAAACAATCCAAATCACCATTAGAATTAAACCCCGGGATCGTTGTTCACCATGATGATGGAAGTTATACTGATGACATTAACGATATGCTCAGCTTTTGTGAAATAAAGGGATAAAATTTTATTTAACGTTGATCTAATTTAAATTCAATACGCCTATTTTTATCAAGATTATTGGACATTGGTTGATGTTCTCCAAATCCGGCTGCAACCAGATTTTTAGATGGTAACCCCTTTTTTTCAAGATATTTAAGAACACACAAGGCTCGTGCTATTGATAATTCCCAATTAGATGGAAATTGCGATGTGTGGATGGGGTGTTGATCTGTATGGCCGTCGATGCGTAAAATCCAATGGGTATTTTTTGGTATTTTTTTTGAAATATCTAAAATGATTTTTGCTAAACGATCTAATTTTTCTTCTCCAATATCTTCTAATTCGGCAGATCCCAAAGGGAATAATACTTCGGACTGTAAAACAAACCGATCGCCCACAACGCGTATGTCGGTACGATCTCCAATGGCTTGTTGAAGAGAAGCAAAAAATTCAGATTGAAAACGACTAAATTGTTTAGCAGATAATTTTTCATGGGATGACTTTAAAGCCTCATACTCATTTTGCAATTTTTGTAATTCTTGAATTTTTGATAATAACGATTGTTCTGTGTATTGGGTTTTTTCTTCTGAATTTTTTAAAGATGCATTCATTAAGGTCAACTGTTCTTTTAATTGATTCAGAGATGTTAATAAATCTTGTTGATCAATGTCCTTTTGATCAAAAATATTTTTAAGCTCGCCCACATAAGATTGTAGTTTTTGCAATTCTTGGTCGGTCTGTTCTTTTTCTTTTTTTGTTTGGCATAAACTGAGGTTTAAATGATCGATTAAATTTGTTAAGGTTTTTACTTGGTTATTTTTATCTTGTAATGTGCGTGTTAAATAAGATTGAGATAAAAAAAACGTGATCATTACAAATATGACAACCATCAATACTGTTGATAATACATCAATAAACATAGGCCAAATGTTATGATCTTCTTTTCTTTTACGGTAAAACATAAACGACAATGGGATAACGGTTAATGTTATCCTATCATGTTTATTTTGAAAATCATGAAATCTATATCGAAACCTTTTTACCATTAGACCTGCTGCGGAAGTAAAAAATTAGAGATTGAGAAATAAAACATAGTATCCCCCTTGTCGTTGTTTTGTATTCTGCAGCAGTCAATCCATTTTTCATGTTGACAATTCCACCAAAACAATTGAATTTCACATGATATCTTTTCCCTTTGTTACGATAACGTTCAGATAAAATCTTAAACGTTTTGATTTGCCCACATACATTTTCTACTTTCACTCTGATTTTAGATAAAGCACGATTATGGTCTTTT
>JALRGP010000051.1 GCA_023259685.1 Alphaproteobacteria bacterium
TATTTCTCTAATAATTTCTCTCGCTCTGCTTGCAACCTGGCCTGTTCATACTCTATATCTATATTTTGTGCAAAAAAACAACATGGTACTTCAAATCATAGAGACTATCAGAGCCTTTCCTATCATCCATTGATCCGAGCAGCTTAAACTTTTAATTGAATAATACTGAAGTGTTCGCCTAAAGGCGAGGGTGTTAACCCTATCCTACCTAACTACATAAAGGAGCTAAATACCCCCTTACTTATTTTGAAAAAAAATTTAGAAACGATTAAATATACTCGTGATTTTTTGGTGATGCTCAATGGTGACCCTCTATATCAACATTCTTTAGTGAAAGATTTCACCCCTCTAAACCAACAAGAAACTCCTATCAAAATTTTGAAGGCAGGTTGTGGATTTGGAATGTCATCTCTTATTTTTATCAAAGACCTTATCGCTTTCTATCAAGAAAAAAAGAGACTTCCCAGAAAACCCTTTGAAATAACTCTATTAGATAATCACCCATCTGTTTTTAATACCCTAGATACCATTCAATCTCTTATGAACAACAGCGTTGCAAAGTACTATGTTAAGATTCATATTAACAAATGCGATCTATCAGCATTGAAGCCTAGTGAAACATATGACTTTGTGATGTGCAATAATGTTTTACATTATTTTCAAGATGACACGTCAAGAAAAATGGTGTTGGATAATATGATTTCTTCTTTGGAACCATATGGTCAACTTTTTGTAACTGTTGATGACCAATCATCGTATGAAAAAGGAGAAACTCATATTCCTCCAATCACAAAAGATAAAATGATATCTTTGGTTGATGGTCATGTTCAGTCACAGAGTATTCAAATTTTAGATAGTTTTTGGTCTGAAAATTATCCTAAATACACAAAGAGTATTGGCGCGCTTTCAAATGGTTTACACATTTTAAAAAAATAAATCATCAAACCACCGATTTTTCTCGGTGGTTTTAAATTCCCGAAAACGTCAAACATATTCACTCTGGTGTTGCATCCAGTGTAAGAGATCATCTATTCCCCAGTGAGATCTTTCAGCACGTGCAATCGTTTCACCGTCACTTTTCAAAGATGATATGGAATGAAAAATATTGTAGTTATTTGAAAAAGGAACTAAATTAAAATAAAGGATTTGTTATAAGTCATTAATGGTTACACCTATAAAGCCAGATATGTCTATGTGGGGATTATTTATTCACGCTGATTTTGTGATTCAACTTGTGATGGTTGGACTTGTTTTTGCATCAATATGGTCATGGACAATTATTTTTTATAAGGTGATGCGTATGCGAATGGTTAATCGCACATCTAATTATTTTGAAGAATCGTTTTGGTCGGGCGGATCTTTGGATGAACTTTATAAGCGTTTACAAAATAAATCAACGGACCCCATGAGTTCTATTTTTTGTGCAGCTATGGCAGAATGGCAACGATCATTACATAAAACCAATCGCGCAACGTTGTTACAACGTATTGAACGTGTGATGCAAACAACATTGAATAAAGAATTACATGAACTTGAAAAGCATACAGGATTTTTGGCTTCGCTGGGTGCGAATTCAGTAATTATTGGATTGTTTGGAACGGTTCTTGGTATTATGAATAGCTTTGGGCCTATTGCAGCCCAAGGAAGTGCTACCCTTGCAACTGTTGCTCCGGCCATTTCAGAAGCTTTGTTTGCAACGGCAATTGGTTTAGTCGCTGCCATACCTGCGTCTATTGCTTACAATAAAATTTCAAGTGACATCAACAATTATACGGTACGTTTAGAATCATTTGTGTCAGAGTTTAGCAGTATCATCTCAAGACAATTAGAGGATTAAAATGGCGGGATCTTTTCAACCAGTCTCACAACGTTCAAGACGACGCGGCGCCATGAATAGTACAATTAACATTACACCTTTGGTTGACGTGATGTTGGTATTAATGGTGATTTTTATGGTCGCGGCCCCCATGTTGAATGTTGGAGGCATTTCTGTAGATTTACCTAAATCCAAAGCAAATCCTTTAGATAAATCTCAAGAAGAACCTGTCATTATTTCTATGAGTAAAGATCAAAAATTGTTTATTCAAGACATTGACATGCCTTTTGAGGACTTGGTTAAAAAATTACAAGGATTATTATCTCAAAAACCTGATTTGAAAATTTATCTCAAAGCAGATCAATCCTTGTCTTATGGACAGGTCATGGATATGATGGGAGCCCTTTCTAAGGAAGGATTGTCCCAAATATCACTGATCGTTTCAACACCTTAAAAAATAAGTTTCTCATGAAAAAAGCTTTCATTTTTTCAATTGTTATTCATGGTGCTTTGTTAATTGTTATGAGTATTGATCATTTCTTTTGGCCAAAAAAAAATGTCTCATCTCCTCCTATGATTATTGATTTTGTAGAAATCAGTGATAAATCAAAAGCACCAAAATTAGGACCCCATTCAGCAACAACAAAAATTAAAAACGATCATAAAGAACCTGCAAAGGAAGAAAAAAAAGATTTATCTCCTCCTAAACAAGAAAAAATCAAAGACAATTCTGCGGCTAAAAAAAAAGAAGAGGTAAAAAAAGAAAAACCGCTCAAGAAGGATCCTCCTAAAAAAGACATGCCTAAAGCGGAATCAAAGGAAAAGCCCAAAGCTCTGCCCAAAAAAGATTCCAAGATCAAAAAAACACCCCCGCCTTCAACAAAAAAAACTGAGCAAAAAGCACAGGTCAACTTAAAGGATTCAAAAATTGATTCAAAAGGTAAAAAAAATGGTAAAAAAGCCGTAGCAGTCGATGATCTATTCGATGAAATCGCAGGAGAAGGTGTCAATGCCGAAGAAGTGGGGCCAATTTTAACAGGCAGTGAAATTGACGCCATGCGCCGTAAAATTTATGAATGTTGGAATATTCCTGCCGGTGCCAAAGACGCAGAAAACTTAGTTATTGATATTGAAATTTATTTGACCAAGGATGGTATGGTTGAAAAAGCTGAAATTTCTAAAGATTGTCAAAAACGTGCACAAAAAGATGGTTTCTTTAAAATTGCCGCGGAAAGCGCGCTCAGGGCGGTATTAGACCCCAGGTGCCAACCATTTCCACTACCAAAAGAAAAATATCATCTTTGGAAGGAAATCATCATGACTTTTAATCCAAAAGATATGTTTAGGTAACTTTTCGACACAATAAACGATATACACCGAATAGGACCAATAACGGATATACCCATTCTAATATATTGCCAAGGAAACTCATGATTTTTTGAAAACCAAGGAGAGACAAACTAAAAGAAATAATCAGCGTGATACATAAGCAAATTGAGTATGGTAATTTGTGTTTAAATAGCTGGGCCTCCATAAAATTTGTCCATAAATTGCACACATACGTTGCCGTTGCCATGCATGAAAAAAATAAGGTAAAAGCGACCATCACTACCGCAGTGTTTCCAAAAGACATCTCAGCAATGACAAGCAAGAGTTTTTCTGGTGCAATATTTTGCAGAACAGGTGCATAAGACGCCGATAGAAAGATAAACCCTAAATAAACAATAAATAACAAACCTCCCGCAATGAACGAGGAAAAAATAGCCTTTTTGAATATGGAGTCACTTTGAAGAATATTTTTTTTCGTTGTGAAATAATGTAATACTGTGCCGCCCATATAAATCGATGCCAATAAATCCATTGTTTGATACCCCATGGTGACACCGTATTGAAGAGATGCAAAAGGCGATAGAGCACAAGGCATTTGAATTGAGGGACAAAATATTAAACCAACGATTATTAAAACTGCAATCCCTCCTAATTTAAATGGCGTTAAAATCAAACCAATCACATCAACAATTTTGTCTTTAAAAAAAGCACATATTCCAACCAACATAAAAAAAAATAATAAAAAGACCCACATAGGACAAAGTGGGTACAATATTGATACACCACCAAATGCCACATTAGAACATCTGGGAATGACACCGAAAGGTCCCATGAGTCCCAGTATCAAAATATTTAATATAAAAATTCCTATCGGTGTTAGAATTTTAAAATAATCGTCCGTTGATCCTTTAAAACGGATTGAACCAAGTAATCCGATTAATGGGATACCAATAGCAGTCAAACTCCAACCAATGGCACCCATCCAACAATTTTGCCCCAGGTCTCTTCCAAGTATTAAAGGAAAAACTAAATTTCCAGACCCAAAAAACATTGAAAATATGGCAAAAGCAGCGATAAGAATAGATGTCATTTTGATCTCCTGAAGCAGAAATATTGATCGATGCGATATATAAGCATCATTATTATCAGGTTTATTTTTTTTAAAGTCACTACCGCTTTACCCCATGTAAAAATAATTTTTTATTAAAAAATACAGATTGAATATATTAATATGATACAGATAAATTAAAAAAAGAATTAGATTCTAATTCGAAAACAGAATAAAATAAGAAATAAATGTTGATGATTATTTTTTTTATTGCTCGTTAAAAACTTTCGTTCTTCTAAATTAAAGGAATTATTCGTTGTGCGTGACATGTTGAGCTCCTTAAAAAAACATATGTGATCACTCATGTATTTATTTTATCATTTTTAAATCTTTTGGTCTAAATAAAGCATTCGCTTCACCCCGTAATTATGGAATGTTGAAATCTTCTTTATGAAATATGCTAAAATCAAATGAAAGAGCCAAGATAATTTGACGTGTTTGATATTCGTTGGATCAGAGATCATAGTAGCACCTTTGACGAGGCATTAAAAAAAAGAAAAGAACGCCCTTGTGGCCATTACCTTTTGGAATTAGATAAGCAGTTGCGCCAATGCATGACCAATTTACAATCGTATCAAGAACGTCGAAAAATTGTGGCAAAAAAAGTGGGAGAAGCAAAAAAACAAGGTCTTGATGCCACTGATTTGATGCAAGAAGGGGAATTATTAAAAGAACATATTTCTGCTCTTGAACAACAATCCCATCAGCTTGATCATTTATTAAAAACGGAATTATCTCACATTCCTAATATTCCTGATCCATCGTGCCCAGTTGGTTTAAACGAAGATGACAATGTGGTTGTCGAAACGGTTGGGGTACCACGTACCTTTGATTTTGAACCACGTCATCATTATGATATTGGTGAATCATTAGGGTGCATGGATTTTGAACTTGGGGCACGGTTGTGCGGATCAAGGTTTGTGTTTTTAAAACACCATTTGGCAATGCTTGAACGTGCACTTGCCCATTTTATGATTGATACCCATGTTGACCACGGATATATGGAAATTTCACCTCCTTTACTTGTCAAAGATCATGCTGTTTTTGGAACAGGACAACTGCCCAAACAAGAAGAGGATCAATTTAAAACAAACACGGATCATTATTTAATTCCAACATCAGAGGTCGTTTTAACCAATATTGTGAGAGACAGTATTCTGCAAGAGCAAGAATTACCTCTTCGATTTGTAGCCTATACGCCTTGTTTTCGAAAAGAAGCCGGGGCGGCTGGAAAAGATACGCGGGGCATGATACGGTTACACCAATTTTCAAAAGTAGAATTAGTATCTATCACAACACCTCACCAATCCAATGAAGAACATGAACGAATGCTCGCATGCGCAAGGCGGATTTTAGATTTATTGGGATTACCTTACCGTGTCATGCTTTTATGTACAGGTGATATGAGTTTTTGTTCAAAAAAAACTTATGATCTCGAGGTGTGGTTGCCTGCGCAAAATGCTTACCGAGAGATTTCAAGTTGTTCCAACTGCGGAGAATTTCAAGCACGCCGTATGAATGCCCGTTACCGCGATGTGACTCATCAAAAAAACACCCCAGTGCATACATTAAATGGATCAGGTATTGCAGTAGGTCGTGCCCTTGTGGCCGTTTTAGAAAATTATCAAAACGCCGATGGATCTGTAACAATTCCACCGGTTTTAGTAAACTATATGAGAGGGATGACGTCCATCCCATCTATTAACTAAAGGAGAAAAAATATGAGAATTCTTATTTCAAATGACGATGGTGTTCATGCCAAGGGTATCAATGTTTTAGAAAACATTGCCAAAACAATCAGCGATGACGTATGGGTCGTGGCGCCCGATGTTGACCAAAGCGGTGCCAGTCATGCGTTAACATTACGCAGTCCGTTCCGCATCACGCAGCATCAAGAGAAAAAATTTTCCATTTCAGGGACGCCTTCCGATTGTATTATGGCGGCGGTATCAATGTTGTTAAAAGATAAAAAACCAG
The DNA here is from genome assembly GCA_023259685.1 of Alphaproteobacteria bacterium. GTDB lineage: Bacteria > Pseudomonadota > Alphaproteobacteria > JALRGP01 > JALRGP01 > JALRGP01. Next base: position 6,231 of record JALRGP010000051.1, read on the forward strand.
ATCTTGTGTTATCTGGAATCAACAATGGATGTAATTTAGCCGAGGACGTCATTTATTCGGGAACAGTGGCGGCGGCTATTGAAGGGTCACTCATGAAAATTCCAGCCATCGCCATGAGCTTAACGATTGAAAACAAACGTCCTCCTCAATGGGAGATGATTGAGCATTTTGGAAAAGATATCATTAGAAAATTGTTTGCCCTGGGGTACCGAGATAAACTTGTATACAATATTAATTTTCCAAATATTTCAAAAGAAGATGTGAAAGGTATTAAAATCACATCCCAAGGCCAACGCATTATTGGTGATCAAATTGTTCAGTGCGTTGATCCAAGAGGTGTTCCTTATTATTGGATTGGTGCTGCAGAGTACAGATCCTCAGACATCTGGCAACATGTGACGCCCGACACCGATTTAGAAGCCATTGCTCAAAAATGCATTTCAATTACGCCACTATCTTTTGACTTAAGCGACGTGACAGCAAAAGACATTTTGAAGGAGGTGTTTTCTTCATGATGGAGCGCCCTTTATATTCATTAGGATTGTTCTTATGTTTGATGTCATGTGCAAGGGAAATGCCCCCCAGCGATGTGGTGCAAGTGAGGCCGCCAAGCCCTTACCATACGGTCCAATCTGGAGAGACATTAGCATCCATTGCCAGTGACCACAATATGACAGAGCAGGATCTCATTGATATTAATGATCTTAATGATTCTCACGAGGTGATGGTGGGACAAAGATTGTTGGTGAATCCAAGAAAAAAAAATATCTTTAAAAAAGCTGGGGATGCACAAAAAACAGAATTGGTTGAAAAAGATGTGTTACCAATTGTACCCCCTATATCATCTGATTCTGTGTCAGGGTGTTTGCCATCTGACCATGATCCATTAACAGCTTTACCATCCCACGTGGATGAGGAAGAGCTTGTTTCTTCTTCTTCGTCTAAATCAGCGCCATCTAGCTCTCATTGGCCTGTGGAAGGGAAAATCGTTGAAACATTTACAAAAAGTAAACCAGGCGTAGGGATTTCTGCCCCCAAAGGGACGCCAGTCAAATCAATAGATGAAGGCCTGGTCAAAAAAGTTACTGATATCAAAGGATATGGACAATCTATCATGATTCAACAATCTGATGGGCGTATTGTTTTATACGGGCATCTGGATAAAACTTTAGTCAAAGAAGGGGAATTAGTTGTCAAAGGGAAAATCATTGGGAAAGTTGGCACCTCAGGAGGCGCACCTCAGCCAATGCTTCATTTACAAATTCGAGATGCAGCC
>JALRGP010000052.1 GCA_023259685.1 Alphaproteobacteria bacterium
AATATCTTTGCTAAAATTTCAACTGTTTTTGGGTAAACCTGGGTGGTTACAAATATTTTTATGTTTGAATTTTCCCACATGAGGCTGTAATTCAAACATGCTTTCTAAATCATAAAATTGCCTTGCTTCAGGTTTCATTAAATGAACCATGACTGTCCCGGCCACATCAATCAACAGCCACTCTGATTGAGAATCGCCCTCTGTATAAGTGTATTTTTTGAATTCCTTTGATATTTCTTGAGATATTGCATGCATTTGACGATTCGATAAAACCGTTGCAACAATGGTATAATCAGTCAAAGAAAAAGGACCACCCACTTGAATGTTTTCCCCTTTTTTATCATCAATAATTTTAAGAATGTGCACAACGATGTCATCAAGTTCCATTTATGTTTAAAAACATTCATATCCTTAAAATTATAATACCTCTGTGTTCAAAAGAGTCAAATTTACAATGATTACGTATTTTTTATATATCTTGTCAATATTTGGGCTGAGCTTAATTTTCTTCATTCCGGATCAATTGGTTGATCTCCATCCATTATGGTGCTCGATCGTCATTGGATCGGGTATGACATTACTAGGGCTTATGATCATTAAAATATTTGAAATTCGCTCATTTTGGTCGCAATCTCTTAAAACAAAATTACATTTTTTCTTATCAAGTATATTTTTTTTAATGGCTTTTATCCCCAGTTTTTTGATATTGATATTGTCATTTTTTTTTATTGAGTTTCAGTTAAATAATTGGTTTGGACGACCTGTTCAAAATGTGTTTCACAATGCCGAAAAAATTGGTGAATCCTATTTAAAAGAATACCGTAAAACCATCGATTCTTATGTTTTACGTTTAGTCATGATTTTAAGACCCCAAATGTCTTATTTGATTGATCACAGGACTGAATTTCATCAAATGATTAATGATGCATCTGATGAATTAAACTTGGATGAAATTTTAATTTTTAATGAAGATAAACAAGTCGTATGCAAATCATCTTTGACCTTTTCTTTGGCTTTTGAAAAAATTTTAGACAGCGATTTTAAAAAAGCTCAAAAGGGGGCAATTGTCACATTTGATCACAAAGACCGCGTGCGTGCATTGGTATTATTAGATCCCGTCACAAAAGCATATTTATTTATTGGCAAAGTCATTGATCCAAAATTACTAGGATATTTAAAAGAAACCCAGTGGTCGAGTCAATCCTATCAACATCTATTGGATCAACATGATCGTATGAAAATTTTTTTTATCAGTTATTTCATTTTATTGTCATTGGTTATTTTAACGTATTCCATGTGGTGGGCATTACGCTTTGGAAATCGATTGTTCCATCCAATTTCAAATTTAATGGATGCAGCCAATCAAATATCTCACGGTGAGCTCAATATCTTGGTGCCAGAAATGAACACAAAAACTGAATTTGATGATTTGGTTGTGTCATTCAATCAAATGACGGCACAATTAAGAAAACAAAAAGAAGATCTCATTTATTCCCAAAAAAAGGCTACTTGGTCTGATATTGCTCGAAAAATTGCCCATGAAATTAAAAATCCTTTAACCCCGATTCAACTGAGCGCCGAACGATTAAAACGGAAATTTTTCAAACAAATTGAAACGGACTGCGATATTTTCAATAATACGATTGATACAATTACAAGACAGGTAGCAACGATTGAGCGCTTAGTCAGTGAGTTCTCTAATTTTGCAAGACTTCCAGAACCCATGATGGAATTTCATGATATTATTTCCATTGTCAAAAGCCATGTAGATTTACAAAAAATTGCCTTTCCAGATATCAACTTTAAATTACAATGTGACGTTGGTGGGAATTTTAAAATTTTATGCGATGACGGCCAAATTGGCCAAGTCATATTAAATTTGGTTCAAAATTCGGCACAGGCTTTGAATGAATCTGATACCAAAAACCCCTGGATCCATATTAACCTTACATCAAAAGGATTATTGATTGAAGATAATGGCCCAGGATTTCCAGAGGATATTTTACAAAATATTTTTGAACCTTACTTCACAACACGTAAAAATGGCACTGGCTTGGGTTTGGCTTTGAGTGGTAAAATTATCAAAGATCACGGATGGTCTATCCATTGCCATAATAAAAAAGATGAACCAGGAACAGAAATTTCAATTACATGGACATAAAATGCATCATAAAAAAAATTCCTTATGAATCAGTTGATGATTAAAGCATAGCAATTTTACTAAGATTGACGACACCTATCCAATTGTCCCTAAATTTTTGATTTTTGCTTTGGGATCTAATTCGTTTTGTGACATAATGACCAAGGATGGTCGCATTTTTTCCGTTAAAAATCGTATATAAGGACGACTCATGGGCGTTGTTAAAACGATCGGTTGTTCACCCTGCATTGTCATTATGTCAACTTTTTCAAAAATTTGTCTGACAATGTCTTGAGCGGATGATGGGGAAATGGCAAATTGTTTTTGCTCTCCTTCTCCTACAAGCGATTCTTGAATTTTTTGTTCAATATCAAATGATAAAGTCAAAATGTTTAATTGACCGGAAGGGTCAAAATTTGAAAATGTGATTTGGCGAGACAATCGAGATCTAACGTGCTCGATAATAAGTGGAATTGACCGTGAGTAGGTGCACGCGTCCGCAATCGCTTCTAAAATTGATGTCATATCTCGAATGGATACCCGTTCATGCACCAATCCTTGTAGTATTTTTTGAATTTGTGTGATGCTGAGTTGTCCTGGGACAATATCATTAAGTAAACGTTTATAAGGCTCACTGAGTTCATCCAAAATACCTTGCACATGGGAAAAGTTTAAAAATTCCGCAATATGATCCTTTAAGGTTTCGCTTACATGGGTCATCAACACTGTTGAAGGCTCCACAATGGTCAGTCTTAATCGTTCAGCTTCCCGTCTTAAAGATGGAGCAATCCACATGGCATCTAACCCAAAGGTGGGTTCTTTTGTTTTTTGCCCCTCTAATGGAATATCTTCTCCCTGTTGGTGCATCACAAGAAGTGATTGCGGTTGAACTGCACCAGTTGCGATCTTAATTTCTTTGATAAAAATTGTGTAAGAGTTGGTATGAGTTGTAAAACGATCTTGAAGACGAAGAGATGGAATTGTGACTCCTAATTCTTTCTGGAATTGAAGTCTGAGGCTTTTAATTTGTTCAGTTATTTTCGGCATGAGTCCAATCAGCCCTGATCCAAATTCCAGACGAATCAGATCCATGGCCAAAGGAGATGTCACGGAATTTTCTCCTTGGGCAGAGGACGATACCACGTCCTTGGTAGAATCTGCTTCTTTTTTTTCAGGATTTTTGGATAAATGATAGGCCCAAAATCCACTGCCTCCACTCAACAGTACAAACGGTAATATAGGCATGCCCGGTAAGACTGCAAAAATGCCGGTTAATGCACTACATAAAATAAATGGCAATGGATGATGGCCAAGTTGTCTGAAGAATGCTTGGTCTGTTCGTTCTTCATCTCCGGATTTTGTAATAATTAAACCTGCGGCGGTTGAAATGATCAAGGCTGGAATTTGTGCAACCAAACCATCTCCAACGGTTAATAATGTATAGGTTCTGGAGGCATCTTGAAACGACAAACCCATTTGAGCAACCCCAATGATAATGCCACCAATGATATTGATAAATGTAATTAACAGTCCCGCAATGGCATCACCACGAACGAATTTGGATGCACCGTCCATGGACCCATAAAAACTGCTTTCAGCTTCAAGCATTTTACGTCTGATGCGAGCTTGGGTGTCATTGATGGCACCTGAGGATAATTCGGCGTCAATGGCCATTTGCTTGCCCGGCATAGCGTCCAATGAAAAACGTGCAGAAACTTCGGCAATACGTCCCGATCCTTTGGTAATCACCACAAAATTAATAATAATCAGAATGGCAAATACAATTAAGCCGATGACAAAATTTCCGGACATAACCAGTTGGCCAAAGGCCTCAATCACATGGCCAGCTGCGGCGGTTCCTTCGTGGCCGCGCCCTAAAATTAACCGTGTGGATGCAACGTTCAAGGCTAAACGAAACAGAGTCAGTACCAACAAAACCGTTGGAAACGTGTTGAAATCCAATGGTTTTTCAACAAATAAACTCGTGAAAAAAACAAGTATCGATAACGTTAAGGAAATGGATAAAAAGATATCCATTAAAAATGTTGGAATGGGAACCATTAAGATCCCCATCAGTATAATCATGCCAATGGCAAAGGCCACTTCGCTTTTTTTGAAAAAATCCAACATACGTTTTGGTCAAGGGACACATCACGTTTAAGACTATTTTAACATATACTTAAAACAGGTGATTTCCCAAAATCACCTGTTTATGAAGATTGAATTTTTAACAATCAGGTATGTTATTATTTGTTGGCTGTTGAACATGGGTGTGATTGGCCGTAATAATACTGTTTCGGATTTGATCAAAAATCTCCCCCAGTCCAGATAGTGAATGAGGTAGTAAAATTGTGTTTGTTTGGCTGTGGTTCCCCAAATCTTTTAGCATGTCAAAATATTGTGTCATTAAGATGAGACTCATGATGTGTTCGGTTGACGTATTTTTAATATTAGATTGAAATTCTTGAATTGAATCATAAAATCCTTCAATAATCGCCCGTCTTTGTCCAGCCACACCTTTACCTTGTAAAATTTTGCTTTCTGCTTCTGCTTCCACTTGTTTAACCCTTAAAATTTTCTCAGCTTCTCCTCTTTCATTTAATTGTTGAATTTTTAAATTAATTGAGCCTGCTTTTTTCTCTATGAGTGGGATTTTAAAATGTATTCCTGAATTTTCCTATTTTTAATTTAATTTACTGTATTAATTTTTGATACAAAACAATTTCACTCGGAATAATACCACTTGATTGACTGCGGGGATGCATAATGATCAATTGCTCATTTAAATCAATAAAAGGGTCATCTATTTTAATTTCAAACACAATCACTCCTTGAACAGGGGTAAATTGTTGAGCTTCTTGATAGGGCAGCAAACGTCTGGTGGCTCCACTAATCCGCCGTGTTTTGGCCTCATCCAAATGGCTTTGGGATGAAATTAAAGCTTCTTTTGACCATTCTTCAAGATTGGATCCTATGAGATTTTTTGATCCCTTGATGCCTATATAAATTTTACTTTGACCACCAATATATGTATCTTTTAACATCATTTCAAAATGGGATTCTGTTTGATTGAATACCAAAATATCAACTTCCTGTTCAATCGTAGATAAAAGAGACAATATAACATCTAATATAGGTGTGAGTGATTGATCGATATAATTATGGCGATAACTTGGTAATAAAGGCGGAGCTGCAACCTTTAATTGCAATAAAATACTTAAGGCACGTGTTGACATTTGGTGCAAAACGTGGGGCTGCACCGCGGTAGATGATAAATATGTCTCCATTTCACATAAAGATTGTAACAAGATACGAATGGTATCCAATGCTAACATTTCATTTTGATAACGCAATGTTAAATAGTTCAACTTTTGACGTATTTGTATCACGACATCTTGAGCCAGTCTCATCACATGATTTTTTGGTTCTAAGAAAAAGCAAGGATATGTATAAGGCAATCTAATAAAACCTTCCTGACAGATATCAATAAGTGCAACTGGCATTACAACCAATCCTTTTGGTAATGTTTTTTCATCATAAACATGTATGCGCGGACACAATAACGGGACCGGCATCATATTATTTGGGGTATTCAAATCTTCGATATTTTCTTCTGGATATGGAACATATCTTGGCTTATCTGAAGATAATTCTCCAACTCCTTGGGGTGCAATTGCAATATACATAAGGATTTTTTGACGATTAGATGATGATTTTGATAAATGTTTTAAATCACATTCAATATCAAAAATATGATGATGTTGTTCGTGGCGATAGGAAAAGCACAATCCGTCTTCAAAAATCCCATCAATTTCTAAAATCTTAAATAGTCCTTTGCTTAACAAAATGGGATCAATATGCAGATGAAATAGACCGTAAGGAAAAGGCAGGGATGCTTTTAAATGGTATTGAAAAAATCTTTCAAATCGATGTCTTTCGGTTTGAAAATGGTGGGGCCCCAACAGCATCCCTTCGTACCATTGAACAGGAAAAAACATATATTTTTATATTAAATATATTTTATTTTAACTTAAATTGTTTAATGATGACAGGGTGCGATTTAAAGTACCCGACCCTGCAGGGACCACCTCTCACTCTTAATCACACTCCCTGTGTCATAATAATCAAAAATGTCCTTATCAATCTTGATTGTGCTATTAAATATTCACTTAAAAATCAAAAAAAGACATATTATGCTACAAAAGTCTGGCCCATCTGGTTATAAAGGGCTTCAATGATCAGATTTTAAAAATGTTTTTTATATGCGGAACTGATACAAACGTTGGCAAAACATTGGTATCAGCATGGATCTGTTGCCATGCAGGATTTTCTTACTTCAAACCTATTCAAACAGGAACGCAAGATGGAGCTGATACAGATGCGGTCAAAAATCTTGCACACGCCCCTACTTATCCAGAAATATATCGTTACTCTACACCAGTTTCTCCTCATTTGGCGGCTCATATAGAAGGTACAATGATTGATATAGATTTTATTCAATTACCATCCTCTCAACGTCTCATTGTTGAAGGTGCAGGAGGTGTCTTGGTCCCGCTCAATCCTCAACACCTTATGATTGATCTTATCAAAAAATTAAATATACCTGTCATTGTGGTTGCTCGTACAACCTTGGGAACAATCAACCATACTTTACTCACTTTGAATGCGCTCCATTCAAGATCTATCCCAGTTTTAGGGGTCATCATGAACGGCCTAACGGATCATTATTCTTCTGGTGTGATATCTGCTATTGAATGGCACGGCAGTACGTCTGTGCTGGCTGAATGTCCTTATTTCCAAAGCCTTACCTACGACACGTTAAAAAAACAGTTACTACCACAAAAATTGATGACTGCTTTGATATGAGATATGGTGACGACCCAGGGCCTAATAGTGAAAAAAATCAAGATAACAGGGTGCGATTAAAAGTGGGGAGAGGAAGAAAAATATGACTCTTTTTCAAAGCAGATGATTTTTTGGGTATTAATTGAGAGAATTTCTAAAAAAAATATTTTATTTTTTGGTTGTTTTTTCTTGTGTGTATGTAGTTAGGTGGAATAGGGTTAACACCCTCGCCTTTAGGCGAACACTTCAGTATTATTCAATTAAAAGTTT
>JALRGP010000053.1 GCA_023259685.1 Alphaproteobacteria bacterium
TTTTAAATTTAGTTTGGCTTATCGTATGATGATGTCTTTACCCTCCATCGCTTGGGATGATAACATTTTTTTTAAAGAAGGATTAACGACGACATCTGAATTTTCAGGCTCTTTGACAATATTGTTAACCCATCTTTCATAAGTCGTCTTTAATTCATGTTTATTATTGATGCAAAAAGGTAAAATGGGATCATTTGTCATTTGTGACCTTAGATGATTCCATTGTTGTAAAGCTTGATCTATTTTTGTTTCATTTGGTAAAAAGTTTTTAATCAATTCTGGTTTTGAAAAAATATGCGCACATGTTTTAACAATTAATGGAAAAATTGAGTCATTTTTTAAATATTGAATGATTTTCTTAGAGTACTCTAAAACCAGATCATAAAATTTTGTTTTTTTGAAACTATCGTTACGGCTATCACGAATTTGTGATACAAAATCCTCCACGTCTTTGATTAAAGTAGATCTTGACAACTTGTTATGCATTAACAGATCGTCCGCGTGGATTAAAAAGAACATATTCCATACAGCCTCATCATGTTCTAGGAGGGTGTCTTTATTTTTGTCCAATTCAAACAAAGAATCTTTCATCACATTCAAGCCCGATTCAATTTTTTTTTTTGTTTCTGGGGGCATGTCATTTAATAATTCAATGAATGGATAATGACAGGGCTCACTGTTAATATTGTCTTCAACACGTCGTTGAATTTGGTCCTTGTGAGATATGTTGATATCTTTCAAAATTTGTTTGAATTTAATGAGCTGTTCGGATCTGTCTTTCTTAAACACACGACTATCATTCATGTCTTTTTCAATTTTTTTAATTGATTCTTCTATTTTTGCGCTATCAATGACTTGAGCGTATGAACAACACATCAATAATCCTAAAGAAATTTTTTTTAAATGATGAAAAAACATCATTGATCCTCGATTTAAATTCTATTTATATTAGAGCAAATAAAAGTTAACAAATTATTAACAAAGATTCGATTCATTAGATGATTTATTGGATTGGTAAAAAACCCTGTACGTCTAATTTTTTTGCCAAATTTTGATGATAATTGTATAAATCCAATCGTCCTATTTTTTGATAAAGCTGACCCATTATCCATTCATAGAGAGGACCTTCTTTATGGGGAAATGTGTATAACATATTAAGAGCGATCGTTGGTGGCAATGACATCATATAAGGAATAGCCATATCTAGGCGTCTTGGAGCTTGTTGGATAAAATCAAGGGTTATCTTTTCACGTAAATGATGCAAAATAAGATCATTATTTTTGTTCAATAGTTCATTGATACCATTTAGCATAGCTAATTGTAAAAATAATGGCTTAGGAGATATATGACGTGCTGCCATATCCAATAAAGATGCTGATGGACGATTTCCTAATACCGTTGCCATATGCAGCCCCGTTGTTTCTTTGTGTCCCATTTGATCTGGAGAATGGTACCGTTGATACAAAGGATTAGCCGTTGGATAGGATGTTATACACGATAAACTTTTGAACACACCCCAACCCAGCACAATACAACACCCAATTTTGCTCCATACATTCATGGGATTTTTTTGAGAAAAATGACAACGATGTAACAAAATACATATTCCGCCTAGAATAAATGGATAACATACGGCGTCAATAAACCATGTTGAATGAATGGCACCAAAATAGATCAACATGATGGCTGCATACTTGATATGATGGATGGAAACGGATTTTAAAATGGCTATTGGTAAATAAACAATCCATGCTAAACCAAAAATTCCAACACTTAATAATAATTCTGCCCATAAATTCATGGTATGAAAGGAATATCCAAAACGTGCACCGCACCAATTGGGATTAAACGTGCCATTTTGGTAAAAACAAACGGACGTATTTAATATTTCTTGCACAGTGGCATCGCAAAAAGTCCCAAATCCTTGCCCGTACAATAAATGCCATGGGTGATGTAGAAAATAAGACCAAATAATTTCTAAAAATCGACGACGATGAATTAATGTTTCCATGGGAATCGTGCAAACGCCAATGATCATGATCAGTGGTACCAAAGCAACAACAGCAATGATCCATTTTTTATAAATAGCCACCCAACGTTGTGGAAGAATTATGATACATGCAACCAAAGGGGTCACGCACCATGCTGTTTTATTTTTTGAAATGTACATTAAAAATACAATAATCAAGGATAAAAAAAGTTGTACCCTCAATTTGTATAAGGTTAAAAATGGAATGAGTCCAAGGGCCACAAACCCTAGATAGGCTTTATAAACATAGCAATTATAATTAAAAAAAGTTAAATATCCCATGATTGCTGCGGTTGTAAACGCCGCAGGTCCAATATAGCGAACCAAATGATGATGATTCGTGGATTGATATAGACGAACAATTCCTAAAAAAGACATGATCATTAAAATACCTTCACCAATTTGCGGAGTCCCAAAAATATCCATCATTGGGCACCGGTGAAATGGAATCATGCACAGGGATCCTACCAGTAAAATAAGAAGGTAAGGTTCTGTATAACTTAAACGATGTAAGCGTTGAATACTATAGATAAAACTCATTAATCCAATGCCCCACAGCCCCAACACGGGCATCTCTGCAATCCACACGCCATTCATCAAAAAAGGAAATCCCAAAACGCACAGCATAAAGGACAAAGCGAGAAGGATCATTGGTTTGTATAATTAAATCTTTATTAAATTTATATATAAATTTATTAAAAAATTATTAATTTTAAAAAATTACGACATCAAATAATGAACACGTCGTTGTTGAGATGATGCAATATTTAAATTTTTTCGATATTTCGTGACAGTTCTCCTTGCGATTTTGATCCCTCTATTTTTCATTAATGTGACAATTTGATCATCGGAATAAGGACGCCCTGCAGGTTCATTATTAATAATTTTTTGCATAATATCCATAATTCCTTTGTGTGATATGTGCAGCTCATCACTGTTATTGATGGTATGAGTAAAGAAAAATTTCAGTGGAAAGGTTCCTTTTGGCGTTTTGATAAATTTTTGTGATGTAATTCGGCTGATGGTACTAGCGTGCATATCTAAATCATCCGCCAACATTTTTATGGACATAGGTTTCAATGCTTGTGGTCCGTGATCAAAAAATGATTTTTGAATATCAACAATTTTTTTACCAACCTTTAATATTTTTTCATATCGATATTTAAGTGATTGAATCAACCATTGACCTGCAGCATTTTGTTGTTTCATGTATGATTGCGCATGATGATCTTCCTGTGAAATTGATTTCAAAATAATGGATGGAATTGCATCAGAATTAAGAAGCACCATGTAATTTTGATCTTCTTTTGTGACGATCAAATCCGGCATTTGTAGTAATGAAGGATCGAATTTTGAAAATCTTAAACCTGGTTTTGCACAACAATATGTTCTGATGTCACACAAAGTTTTTTTACAAAAATCATAACTTAGCTTTGTATTTTTGGATACGTATTGTAAATCATGATTTTCTAAATAATGTAAATTTTTAATGAAAATTTCCATAGGGGGTGAAAGCATGTGAAGTTTTTTTAATTGAATAGAGATGCATTCTTGAAGATTTCTGGCTCCAACACCAATAGGGTCAAAATTTTGAATAATTTTTAAAGCTTTTTCAATTTTTTGAGGACTTTTTTTAATTAAATATGACAACTCTTCAATAGAATGATCTAAATATCCAACGTCATTAATATAAGAGATAATCATTTTAGCAGTATCATGAAGATTTTTCGGAAGCTTTAAAAAAACTAATTGATCATTCAGATAGAATAATAAACTATGATAATGAGGATCAGGAGAATTTAACAAAGGATCTTCAACTTCAGAAGATGTATTTTTCCCTCCTTGATAAGGAGTTGAAAACTGAACGTCTACCAAAGGATGACGATTGGAAAAATCGTCTAAAAAATCCAACAATTCATCATGAGACATTTGCAATATTTCGATAGCTTGTTGCATATTTTGAGTCATTACAAGTTTTTGTGAGGTGCTCACATTTAAATGCATTGTCATCGCAAGAATATTTTTATCTTTTACATTCATTATTTATATTTTTTATTAAAAAAAAGTTAATTTTTTATAGATTCTTGCTATAAATATCTTTTTTCAACTACCATATATAAAAGAGAAAAATATTTTTTTAATGTCCCAAGATAAACACGTCAACGTGCAAGATGCTTTTTTAAATCATGTACGTAAAAATAAAACGCCTTTAACCGTTTTTTTAATTAATGGTGTCAAGCTTCAAGGAACCGTCTCATGGTTCGATTCATGCACTATCCTACTTCGTAGAGAAGGTCATTGCCAATTAATTTATAAAAAAGCTATTTCTACTTTAATGCCTCATGGACCGGTTCAATTGTTTGATGTTGCCGGTGGATCTGATGGATCTGTTTCCCAATCGGATGAGGAAGAATTTATGGAACACGAGGAGTTGTTCTAAATCTTATTCTTTAAAAGGCATAAATTTTTTATGCCTTTTATTTTATATTATTGTTCATGTTAAAAAAATTTTTTGGAATTTTGGGTCTCATTGGCCTTTGTTTATTGATTTCTCCAAAAGGCACTATCAGATCATGTCATCCTTCTGATGTTATTTTTTACATCCCTAAAGGATCAAATTTTATTGATATTGGACATTTATTGGTTGAGCAAAAAATATTAAAAAATCCTTGGCTATTTTATTTTTTTTCCATCATTCGAGAAAAACGGGCTAAACAAAAACGTTACCAAGCCGGAGAACATCTAATTCCAGCCACATCCAATGTATTTAAAGTGATTGATTTATTAAAAGAAAAACCAATTGAACGTTGGATGACAATTCCTGAAGGGTGGAGCGTTAAACAAATCATAGATGAGGTCAATAAACATCTATTTTTAGAAGGTTCTGTTGAATCAATACCAAAAGAAGGTTGTTTGTTTCCGGCAACATATTACTTTATCAAAGGTGAAAAACGCCAAGTAATCATTGATTCTATGGCACAAAAAATGAGGAATGTTTTAAAAAAATTCAATATTTCTAATTTAGATCACATAATAATTCTTGCATCCATCATTCAAAAAGAAGCCGCCAACAATGATGAGATGCCATTGATTTCTGCTGTGTTTCATAATCGTTTAAAACAAGGAATGCCTTTACAAGCAGATCCAACTATTATCTATGCCCTAAGCCCAGATTTTTCTTTATCACGCCCATTAAGCAAAGCGGATTTAAAACTCAACTCTCTTTATAACACATATATGTACAAAGGATTACCACCCACACCAATTTGTTGTCCCGGGTATCACGCCATTGCTTCAGCTGTTTCTCCTCTTCAAACAAACGATTTATTTTTTGTTAAAGATCCTTACAATAAAAAACATCAATTTTCTAATAAATACAAAGACCACCAACGTCATGTGAAAAATTTACGTTTGTTTGAAAAAAAATAAATACATGACATTACCTATCAACGTTGTGTGGTTTAAGCGTGATCTTAGAATAGAAGACCATGCTCCTTTCTATCAGGCTGCTCAATCTGGGACCGTTTTACCCATGTATATTATTGAACCTGAGTTGTTTCAACAACCAGATTCATCACGTCGCCATTGGCATTTTATTCACGACAGTTTAACAGCGTTAAATGAGTGTTTATCTTGTTACGCAGGACGATTAATCGTACGTGTGGGAAATGCTTTATCCGTTTTTGAAGATCTACGCCAAAAGATTGGCACGTTTTCATTATGGTCTCACGAAGAAACGGGAAATGCTTGGACATTTAAAAGAGATACAGACGTTGCCCATTGGTGTCATTTTCATTCAATCATATGGCATGAATATCCATCTCACGGCGTTGTGAGGCGACTAAAAAATCGAGACAATTGGTCCACATTAAGAAATGCTCGTATGAATGACACAATTATTTCTATTCATCCTCCGTTTTATTTTATAAACGACATAGAAGGAGTACCTATTCCTTCTAAAGATGATTCTATGTTTGGTGACAATATTTTGGGTACAACACAAAAAGGAGGACGAACTCAAGCCGTTCAAACATTAAACTCTTTTTTAAAAGAACGCGGTAAAAAATACATGTTAACCATCTCAAAACCTGGTGTATCAGCGCGCCATTGTTCTCGCCTAAGTGCTCACATTGCTTATGGCACAATGTCGGTACGGGAAATTGAGCAGATGACTAAAAATAAAATCAAAACATTAGAGCAAATGAATGATCAAGAAAGTCAATTTTTTAAAAATAATCTATTGGCATTTTTGTCACGGTTATCTTGGCGATGCCATTTTGTTCAAAAACTTGAACAACAACCCAATATTGAAACCCACTGTATGCATCGTGCATTTGAGGGTATGAGAGAATCACAGTATCGACATGATTATTTTCAAGCATGGTCAACGGGAAACACAGGTTATCCTTTGATTGATGCATGCATGCGAAGCCTTATTCAAAATGGTTGGATAACATTTCGCATGCGCGCAATGTTGATGTCATTTGCCAGCTATCATTTATGGTTAGATTGGCGCCAAACGGCACCATATTTGGCAAGGCTTTTTACCGATTATGAGCCCGGAATTCATTACTCTCAATGTCAAATGCAATCAGGAGTCACTGGGATTAATGCTATTCGTATTTATAATCCCATCAAGCAATCCTTAGAGCATGATCCAGAAGGTTTATTTATAAAGCGTTACGTTCCTGAATTAAAAGATGTTCCCCATCCATGGATTCATGAACCGTGGTGTTGGAATCAATCGACTCTCAGTTATCCGACGCCTATTGTTGATCACAAAATGGCGATTGAATATGTGCGCTCTCAAATATCTCTTCGCCGTCAGCAAGCGGGGTTCAAGGAACAAGCGCAGCGCACTTACAATACACTTGGTAGCCGCCGCCAACAAACAAAAGAACCAAAAAAAACATTACCCCATAAAAAACAACTGACGTTATTTGTCCCATATTAGACCTCCTGCAAAACATCAAAGAGCCAACTCAAAATGACAAATACCCGCAATTAAACTAAACCTGAGACCA
>JALRGP010000054.1 GCA_023259685.1 Alphaproteobacteria bacterium
GAACAACAGGAAGAGCATCATAAAAAAGATGATTTTAAAATTTCAGAGTTTTAAAGCGTTTACCAAACTATCGGCTAAAGCCGATCGTAGTTGATTCATCATTTTAAAATTCATGAATCAATAAAGACCAAGGTACAATGATTTAAATACAATCGATCAATACATCATGTCGTTATCTCTTGCCAGGCGTTATCGCCCCAAAACTTTTCAAGATTTGTTGGGTCAAGATATTTTAAAAAATACACTGATGAACGCCTTTGAGCAAAAAAAAGTTCCTCAAGGAATTGTTTTGCATGGTATTCGTGGTATTGGAAAAACGACAACGGCTCGTATTATTGCACGAGTTTTAAACTGCATGTCACAAGAAAATAAACCTTGTTTAACATGTGCGTCATGCTTGGCGATGGATGAAGGGAAGCATTTAGATGTTATAGAAATTGACGCGGCGTCCCATACGTCCGTTGACAGTATGAGAAATATTATTGATTCGGTACGCTATAAAGCCGTTCAAGGATCCTATAAGGTCTTTATTATTGACGAAGCTCATATGCTGTCAAAAAGTGCTTTTAATGCTTTGCTCAAAACATTAGAAGAGCCGCCGTCTCATGTTGTATTTATTTTGGCCACCACGGACATGCATAAAATTCCCGCAACTATTTTATCGCGGTGTCAAAAATTTGAACTGAAGCCTTTTGACACCAAAGGGATCACGGATCATCTTGTCCACGTATTAAAACAAGAACACATATCTTTTGATCTTGTTGGCGTTCAAACAATTGCACGTATGGCCAAGGGATCCATGCGAGACGCTTTGTCTTTGTGCGATCAGGCGATTGCTCTTGGGTCTTTTGATGAAAAAACCATCAAAAATATGGTTGGGTCCCAAGATGCATTAAAAATTTTGGATCTTATTCGCTCTATGCTCAGTGGGCAAGTGTCAGAAGTTATTGCACTCACCCATCATATGTCAATGGACGCGTCTGATCCATGTCAAGTGATTCAGGATATCATGGACATTTTTTATTGGATGATTCTGTATAAACATGATGCATCTCAGGTGTCGGATTTATTATTGTCCCAAGAAGAACAAACGGTTGCCAAAGTCATGGCAGATGAATTATCTTTAACCATATTTTTGCAATTATGGCCGATGTTGCTGAAGGAATATCAAAACTTGAAGATATCACCGGCACCTTGGGAAGCCTTGACCGTTTTATGTCTTCGCATCTGTTATTTAAAAAATTTAATTCAAGGCACACCTGTTGATGAAAATGAGATTTTTCATTTTTCATCCTTTGATCAATTAATTGTATTTTTGGATCGGCATAAAGAAGCCGTCTTAAAAAACCATTTATTGCGTGACGTAGTCGTCACAAAAATATCGGACGGTCATATTGAATTATATCCGTCACCTCATTTACCACCATCTTTTAAAGATAAACTGATTTCTACACTGTCATCCTTAACGCATATGAATTGGATTGTTGAGATTAAAAATACACCCGAAGACGTTTTAAACCACCCCATAGTGACAATTTTAAAAGAAGCTTTTCCTCAAGGAATTGCTTGGGAAAATCTTAAACCATCGATCTAATGGTCTATATTAATTGGTACGGTATTTTTTACTTCATCAGTTGGATCGGTCTTGGGATTGGGCTGATTTCTATGATATGCGGGTTTTTATCCTATGAGACTAACTATTTTCTAGAGTTTTTGTCCTTTGTCAAAGCAGGAACAATTACCATTATTTCATCATTATCAGTGGGCATTTTAACCTTTGATAAGAAAAAATTTACCCCTAACCGCAAAGATATTTTTGTTTTAACAACACTTCTTTGGATGAGTTCTGCATTTTTTGCAGGAATTCCTTTATATTATATATTTTCAGATTATTCGTTAATTGATGGAATCTTTGATGCGACATCGTCACTGACCACAACCGGATGTTACACCCATTATGGTACGCCTCCCATCATTTTATGGCGGTCATTTTTGCAATGGATTGGTGGTATTGGCATGATTATGATGGTCCTGGCTTTCTTCCCCATCGGCGGCATTCAATTTTTTCGCACAGAATTTTTAGATAAATCTGATAAAGTGATTCCCAAATTATCCCATTTGGCCTTGTCTTTGTTGGGTGTCTATGGTTTTTTAACGGCTCTTTCAACCATAGGATTAAAAATCACATCATCATTGGATTGGTGGATTTGCTTTGTGAATGCCGTATCTGCCATTTCAACAACAGGATTATTTGTCCATTTATGGAACTTAACAAAATCTACGCAAATTATTTTGATGGTATCCATGTTTTTGGGGGGATGCAGTTTTTTGATTTTTATTAAATTTTTACAAAAAGATTTTAAAGTATTTTCTCAAGACCCTCAATTTAAAATGTATATTTTTATGATGGTTTCTGCCATTTTTTTAATTTTATTTTTGTGTTTATCATCGCCTTATAATGTGATGGATCATATTTTTATGACCATATCTTTTTTATCAACAACAGGATATGCGCCCGTTTACGCCATGGTTCCCCATTCAGTTGTCAGCATATTTATTGTGTTGGGGCTCATTGGCGGATGTGGAGGATCCACAAGTGGTGGTATTAAAATTTACAGGATTTATGAGTTATTTTTATTTTGTCAAAAAACCATTAGATCTTTACTGTTTCCCCATGAATATGTTCCGGAAATGGGTAAAATGAGAAAAAATAATACAATTGTCACATTTTTACTGTGTTATGTTGTCGTTTTTTTAATGATTATGGTGTCGTTAACCTATACAGGTATTGATATGAATCATAGTTTTGCTTATACATTTATGGCGATTGGAAATCTGGGAGATGGTATTTTATCTTTATTAAATATGTCTTTTGATTTTATGGAATTAACGACGTCCTCTAAATTAATTTTGATTCATGGAATGATTATTGGCCGCCTGGAAATTTTAAGCATTATCATATTGTTCATTCCATCTTTTTGGAAAGACCAAAAAAGGTCTTTAGCTTTTAATATTTCTTGATGATAGCCATGACATTTTTAAATCCTAAAAGTTTATTCATTCGCTTTATACTGATATTATTCATCCCATTATTATTAATTCAAGTGAGTCTTGGATACATTTTTTTTGAACGTCATACTCAAACAATTGTCGATACGCTATCTGATGCAATTGCAGGTGACGTGGAATTTGTTATTCAATGGTATGAAAAAAATCCTGACAATTTCCAAGAATTATCCCGGTTATCAAGTAAAAATTTATCTTTAAATATTGATATTAATCCCAATCAAAACCTTGAAAAATTGGGCAGACGGAAAAGATCATTTTTATACCAACATTTGGGAGATGCTTTGGATAAAAAATTGTCAAAACCTTATTTTTTAACGATGAACTTTGAAGACATTACAATTTTTATCCAAATCGAAGATCAAAAAGTGTTAAAAATAACAACTCTCAGAAAACGTTTATTTAGTAAAACAACACCGATTGTTTTGATTTGGACAGGTGTATCCGCATTATTGTTGTTTGCGGTTGCGGTTTTATTCATCCGCAGCCAAATTCGACCGATTAAATCTTTATCAATGGCCGCAGATTATGTGGGAAAAGGCGATTTTTCTTATCCATTAAAACAAGAAGGTGCCCTTGAAATTCGACGTTTAACAAAAACATTTGATGAGATGAGGCAAAGAATTGCCTCATCATTACAAGAAAAAACAGATATGCTTGCAGGGGTGTCCCATGATTTAAAAACACTGTTAACACGATTTTTACTTCAAGTATCTTTATTAAAGGATGAGCAAGCTAAATTATCTCTCAAACATGATGTCAAAAAAATGGATACAATTCTTACCCATTTTTTAGATTATGCGAAAAGCACCATGCCAGAGCCATCCCAATGGATTCAAATGGATAAATTTATGGCAAAAGTATTCATGAATGATCATAGCGTTCAAATGACCATCGCATCCGTCAGTGCTTGGATTAAACCGATCACTTTAGAGAGGTGTATTATTAATCTTGTGATGAACGCAAAACGCTATGGAAACAATATATGGATGAATATCGAATGTCATGATCATCATATAATGATAACCATTGATGATGACGGCCCCGGCATTCCCGACGATGAGCTTGTTCATGTTTTAAAACCTTTTTATCGATTAGATGAATCTCGAAATTTAGACAGCGGTGGAACTGGGCTGGGGCTTTCAATTGTCAAGGCGGGGGTTGCTTTACACGGAGGATCTATTCAATTAAGTAGATCTATCAAAGGTGGTTTACGCGTTACCATTGACATTCCCGCTACACCGATCATGGTGAATGATCAATAAAATTTGTATTATGCTCTGCTTTGGCTTAAATCAATACGGGGATCAATCAACATGTACAATAAATCTCCGATCAAATGAAGAATCAATCCTAGTAAAGTTAATATATATAAGATACCAAATATTAATGGATAATCTCTGTTCAAAGTCGCCTCAAATCCAAGCAAACCCAAACCATCTAAAGAAAATAATACCTCAATCAATAACGATGAGGTAAATAACAAATGTAAAAATGCTTGCGGAAAGCCAGCTACGATAACCAAAATAGCGTTTTTAAAGACATGACGGATTAAAACTTGTTTTTCTGTTAAACCTTTTGATAATGCTGTTAAGACGTAAGGTTTTGTCATTTCTTCTAAAAAAGAATTTTTTACTAAAATGGTAATTTTTGAAAATCCACTGATCACAAGGGCGCAAATTGGCAAACAAATATGCCAAGCATAGTCTTTTATTTTTTCCCATAAAGACAGCTCCCAAAAATGATCGCTGATGAGGCCTCTTAAAGGGAAATAACCACTGCCAGCAAACATGGTAATAAAAAACAAAGCTAATAGAAAACTTGGGATTGAATACAAAACAATAATAACAAGACTGGACAAGGTATCCATTTTCGATCCATGGATGCGTGCCTTAAACATACCAAGGGGTATAGCAATTGCATAAATCAAAAGGGTGGTCCAAAATCCTAAAGATATAGAAATTGGTAATTTTTCCACAATAATATCAATAACTTTTGTGTTCTTAAAATAACTTTTTCCCAAATCAAAACACGCATAATTTTTAATCATCAAAAGAAATCTGACCCAAAATGGTTTGTCAAAACCAAATTGTTCTTGGATTTTTTTAACGAAAGCAGGATCAACGCCTTCGCTGCCTTGATAATGGGTATCATTTAAATGAAAAGATTCCTGAGTTGAGTACAAACGTGTATCTGCGTCACTTAAAGGATTTTTAATGTGTGTTAAAACCTGTTCAATAGGACCACCAGGAGCACATTGAATCACAATGAAATTCAGCCCTAATACTCCAATCAAAGTTGGAATCATCAGATACAAACGTTTTAAAAAATACTTTTTCATTTTTGGTGCTCAAAACTTTTTGATATTATACCTTGAAGGTTATTTTTTTGAGAAGGTCTGCAAGGTACATGTTTATTGGAGTTCTTTCAAAATCTTATCCAGGTGTCCAAAATTCACCAGGAGGATTATTAATCAAATATTGACATTTTTGAATCATAATATCGGCTAATGGATCATCTTTTTTGATTTTTAGTAAGCTTTTATAAACTTTTTGAGATTTTTTCCATTCTTTGGATTCATACAAATGGAATGCCTTACCACTGAGGTCAATCCATTCTAAATCGTCATGAGATACGCGCACCAAATCTTTGTAATCTTGGAGTGGTCCTATTAATTCGTATACAAGAACACCCTCAGTTTTTCCTTTGACATGTAAACGATCAACAATGCGACAAGCGAATTCATATTTAACGTTGTCAAACATTGACGCACTAAGCAAAATTGTAGATTTATAAATTTTATTAGCTCCCTCTAAGCGTGATGCTAGATTAACAGGATCCCCAATAGCCGTATAACTCAACCGATCATGCGTTCCAATATTACCAACGATCATATCTCCCGTATGTAAACCAAACCGTGTTTTAAATTGCGGCTTATCTCTAGACAGCCAATTAATATTAATGTCATCATTTTTTTTCTTTAGCCTTAAAGTCGCATAACATGCATGAATCGCATGTTGATCATCAATTAGAGGTGCTCCCCAAAATGCCATCACACTGTCACCAATAAATTTATCAATCGTTCCTTGTTCTTCTTGAATAATATTGACAAAATGGTCAAAGTATTCCGATAAATGTGCTAATAAATGTGGCGGTGCCATCCGTTCAGATATGCCGGTAAAATTTTCAATATCCGTAAATAGAATGGATATTTCTTTTTTGTATCCCTCTAAGATGACCGGATTATGACTGAGTAATAATGTTTTAACCAAATTCTTCGGCACGTATTTTGAGAATGCTTCAATTCCTATTTTCATAGAATTCAATGATTCAACAATAGTATTGACTTCTTTTATAGAAGATGAAATCAATAAAGGTGGACTGATGTCTAATGTCGGAATGGTATTCATATCTTCAGAAATAAGCTGTATAGGTTGAGATATTTTTCGAACAACAATTATGACAATCGATAAAATAAATATTAATAATATAATCATGAATAAAATATTAAATTTGTGAGCCTGGTTAACAAAGGAATTCCAAAATGTTTCTGGAATAATCAGGCAGCTAAGCCAAGGTTTTTCAAAATTCTTTTGATCGCCTAGATGATCAAAAGAATATAGGTAATATTGGTTTTTTGAAAAAATTTTACCAATTTTTTGTTGACTATGTTTAAATTTTTTAAATGCTTCAACCACCTCAGTATTATTGATTTCAAAAATAGACAGTTTA
>JALRGP010000055.1 GCA_023259685.1 Alphaproteobacteria bacterium
TCGAATTGTTTTAAGTAAAAAACTATGTTTTGCAAAATTTCCTTTAAGAATCAAGCGCCCCTTGCCATCAATGGAGGTCTGCCCTAGTTTTTTAACCAAATCGATATTCATCAAATTTTGGAGTTTTGTCATTCCACCCTGGTCAAAAAATGTCGGTAAAAAAGTCATGCAAATGAGTTTGTTATTACCATCGATTTGCTGAACATATCTTTTGTCAGATAAATTTTTGATATCCATCACGTCTAAAAGCAATTCAACCTCTGTGGGTACGTCACCAAAACGGTCTTGTAATTCCCTTTTAAAATCATGGATCATAGAACGGTTTTTCAGTTTATTGATACGTTTATACAGTCCCAATTTCACCCTCACATCCTCCACATAAGACGTTGGAATATATGTTGGTATATTGACATTAATTTTGACCATATGATGGGTTTTTGTTAATTGTTCTCCTTTTGCTTGGGCAATGGCTTCGGTGAGTAAGCTTTGATACATATCAATACCAACGTCTTTGATGTATCCGGACTGTTCTTCTCCAACCAAATTACCGGCTCCTCGGATATCCAAATCATAGGATGCCAATTTAAAACTTGCTCCTAAGAAGTCTAGCGTTTCCATCACTTGTAAACGTTTTTGACCGTCTTTGCTGGGACGTTCTCCCATCAATAAATAGGCGTACCCACGTCTGTATGAGCGCCCGACTCTTCCGCGCAATTGATACACCTGTGATAATCCAAATGTATCGGCTTTAAAAATAATCATGGTGTTGGCATTGGCAACATCAATTCCCGATTCAATGATGTTTGTTGAAATCAAAATATCAAATTTTTGGTGATAAAAATCCTCCATAATCGTTTCCAAATCTTTTGGTTTCATTTGGCCGTTTGCAACGCGGTAAGAAAGACTTGGACACAGTTTTTGAACCACTTTTTCAATGGACGGTAAATCCTCAATAAAGCGCGTCACCATAAAAATTTGCCCACCCCGTTGATGTTCTTGTTCAATAGCATCTTGGATCATAGATTCATCGTATTCACCAATCATTGTTTTCACAGGAACACGATTTTTAGGAGGCGTTGAGATTAAGCTTAAATCACGAACACCAGTTAATGACATTTGTAAAGTCCTTGGGATGGGTGTGGCGCTTAAGGTTAAAACATGGACGTGATCCTGTAATGATTTAAGAAATTCTTTTTGTTTCACACCAAAATGATGTTCTTCATCAATAATGATAAGACCAACATTTTTCATAGACATTTTATCATTTAACAATGAATGGGTGGCAATCAGAATATCAATTTTTTGGTCATTAAAATGTTGTCGGATGGCACTGGCCTCACCTGGGGGAACCATTCGCGATAATTGGTCAATGTTAAAAGGAAAACCATCAAAACGGTCTTTGAAATTTTGATAGTGTTGTCGGCACAATAAAGTCGTCGGGCACAAAAGTGCCACCTGTTTGTCATTGAGAACCGTTAAACATGCAGCACGCATTGCGACCTCTGTTTTTCCAAAACCGACGTCCGCACACAATAACCTGTCCATTGGTTTGGTTGATAATAAATCTTGTACCACATCATCAATACACCGTTGTTGGTCTGTTGTTGTTTGATAAGCAAAACGATTACAAAACATAGAAAAATCATCACACATGATGAATGGTTCAATAGTTTTTTCACAGCGTTTTGCCGACAATTGGATTAAGTCGTGAGAAATAGCCACCAAACGTTTTTGAACATTTTCTTTTCGCATGGCCCAACGACGCGCACCTAGTTTATCTAATGTGACCATACTTGATTCATCTGCAAAGTATTTAAGAAGATTTAAATGGGTGATGGGGACCAAAAGTTTGTCTTGCCCTTCATACATCAGGCATAAAAATTCATGAAGAATACCATCAAACTCAATGGTCTCAAGCCCCTTATATTGTCCAATTCCATGATCAACGTGTACATAATAATGATTTTCTTCAAATGAGTAAGCCTCATCAAAAAATTGTTCCTGAACATTCTTTGTGTCATCATTACCATCTTCAACGATATCAAAAAAAGTGATCAGGCGCAAAGATGGTTTGTCGAAACCTTTGTCAAAGGGAGCCTTTGTGATGATTGAAGGGCAGCTGTATCCTTTATCTTTCAGGGCTTCTATAAATAAAGTTTCATCTTTATGTTGAGGAATTGAAAAAATGGGAGAGGAATAATTTTGTTTTAAGAACGAAGAATCATGTATGACTTCATCAATGGTGACAGACGTATAGAGGTCATCAGGTGGCAAAACAGGGTAGTTATTTAATCTTTTTTTATGGTAAATGGCTTCAATGGTATCGTTCTCAAAAGAGACTCCTTCAATGGACATAACCACAGGTTTTTCCATATATGATTGAATCGTGTCCAAAGAATCAAAAAATAAAGGCATCCAGAACTCCATCCCCTGGGTCGCATGACCATTTGTGATGGCATCGTAGGCTTTTGAAAACCCAAATGGATATTTTTTCTTAAATATATCCAAACGGTTGGGTGTTAATAAAATTTCTCGGCACGGGGTTAAATTCACATATTGAATGGTATCGGTACTTTTTTGTGTGAGTGGATCAAATGTTTTAATCACGTCAATGTCATCACCAAATAAATCAACACGAATCGGTTCGGCGTAACCAACGGGGAAAATGTCTACTAAGTGCCCACGTATGGAATAGTCTCCGGCTTCATACACAGTAGGCCGTTTTTGATAGCCAATCTCATTTAAAAAATGGATAAGGGCATCCATTTTCAAGACGTTTCCAACTTTAAGTGTAAATTGATCAATAATAATATCGTCCTTTGGAACAACTTTTTGAATGGCCCCCACCATATCCGTCACAAGGATACCGCGGCCTTTTGAATGAATTAAGTTAGACAGGGTATTTAACCGACAATGAACATTTTTGTGCGATGGACTGGACGTTGAATAGGGGGGCACATCCCATCCAAAAAATGGATACACATGTTGATCCGGCAAATGATACGCCAAATAAGAGGTCATAACATCTACATCTATGGATCTAAGAATCACGATGGCAGATGGCCTTTCTCTCAATTTTTCACTTAATACATAAGATAGATATTCCAAGCTCATTCCAAAAATAATGGGTGCTGATTTAAATGTCTGCCCTTATTATAGCGCAAGGAATACAGTAATCATTATTTAATCATGAACAACGTTAAAATTCAAAGCCAGTTTTCCAATTATTTTTAAGACTATAAAAAAACCATCATAGCCATTGGTGTAAAGTTATTGAAAAGCATACCGTTGATTATCAAAACCCTTGTACGGCTTTGAGCTCCAAAGGTGATCGATTTTATTTAAAATATTATTCCCATGTTCTTGTAAATCGGTATAATTTTGAGAGTCATAAAGAACCTTGGCACGTTCATACTCCGCTGAATATAGAAGGGGCTCTTGTCTATGGTCATTTTCAAGATAGTTTTTGCATTGATCTAAGACCCTATCATTAATATGGATTCCTGGAAAACGACTCTTTGAGTTGATCTAAACAAAAACCCTGGCTCAGGAATAAAAACAGAAATAAAAATTGGATAGAAAGCGATGTATCAGTGACTATGATTGCTCTACCTTAAAAAAAACTATTAATAAATCGTTAAAAATACACCTGTTTGAGCCAAAATGACAATTGCTGACTGCTGAAAAATTTATCTTTAGATTGACGAAGTAAAGTTTTTTTTGTTATTTTTAGTAAAACGTTTAGGGGTGCATGCTATTCCTTTTAAGGAATGCAAGCTGAGAAAGTAGTGTGACTTAACCCTTTGAACCTGATTTAGTTCGTACTATCGGAGGGAAAACATGTTTTTAGATATTGTTGGTCTTGTGGCATCCTTAACATCTGTCATCGGTTTTATTCCACAAATGATAAAAATTAAGAAAAGCAAATCTACACACGATATATCATTGCTGATGTTGTTAAATTTTTTTGTATGTTCGGTGGCTTGGGTCATTTATGGATATTGCACCAGTGCTTTTTATGTGACATTGACAAATGTCATATCATCATTTTTCTGTATCGTATTAATTTATCAGACGTTTTATTATCGTCGTGGTTAAATACCATTCAATTGTGTGTTTAAACTCACACATATCTCAGCCAATTATTCAACGTCTTCAACAAACGCATCCGCATTTACCAATCGTTGCTATTGATGGAGCTGCAAATCAATTAATTGCTATGGGAGTTATACCGCACATGGTTATTGGAGATCTTGATAGTATTCATAAAAATCACTTAACAAGATGCGAGATCTTTGAAACTCCGGATCAAAATTTTTCTGATTTTGAAAAAGCATCAGTACAACTTAGAAAAAGAAATCTTTTACCAGCAATTATCCTTGGAATTGAAGGGGGGCGTTTTGATCATAGCCTTATTAATTTATGTATATTATCAACATATTTCAACACCAGTATAGCCATAGGAGATGATTTTTCTATAACAATTATCAAAGAAGGTAAGGCATTTTTTTCTGATCCTTTGGGTACCACGTTATCGATCATACCGATGCCAACTGTTCAATTAAGCACATGTGGGCTGGTATGGGATATGCACCATAAGCTGTTAAGATTTCCTGGTCAATTTTCTTTGTCCAATGTAACGAAAGATATACATTGGTCAACTCACATAGATTTTGGTTGTGCTGCTTTGATTAGAGCAATGTAGGGGGCTCATCAGGAATAGGCTTCGACAGAAGCCTATTATTTTTCCATGATCTGTGTTATCACTAAAACACTTTTGCAACCTTGAGTAACCCTTGAAAGCTTTGGGTGCGGTCTGCATACTTTGCGCTCAAAGCTCCCATCAAGCTCCATTGTTTGTGAATCCATTTACACCCGACTTTGCCCTCAATAGAAGTACTTGGTTTAAAAGGCAGAGGGGCCGAAAAGGACGCACCCAAATTGGCCATGGTCATACGTGAGGTTGCAGGTGTTTTGATTGGATGGTCATGGCCCAAGATAACTTTGACAAAGGGTTTAAGAAGCGATTCATTTCCTTGGATGAATCCTTTGGTAAGGGCACACCAAGTTCTGTCGACAGATGGTGGGCTCGCATGGACGGCATGGTGATGTCCAAATTCCCTGCACCGGTTTCCGTATACCCCGATTCAAAGGTCCGCGATCCTCCCACATGCAAAAATGTTTTGACGTAGTCATTGAACCGGTAGTCCATCCCTAGGCGCACAGACACATCAAATCCTTTGTGTTTTTGTGATGCTTCTGCGGTTGCTAAATACCGTTTGTTATTAAAGAATGAGCGACCGAACATCAAAAATCCTTCAATACCTAAGTTGCCAAAACGTTTGGAGATATAGGACCCCACGTGGATGGTTTCCACACTTCCCTTACCACCCCAGTTATTTTCATATTTTTTCTGATCATTGAGGCCCTTGGATACCCCAACGATCAGGCCCCACAGTAAATCTGATGAGAATTTTTTATGAACACCCAGAAGTGTTCCAAAGGTGTTTCCGTGGGTCCCGGCCCCCGTATCCGCCATGGTTTTGACGTTATAAATGTCATAGAACGGCTGCACCCACACCATCACATCATGGGATTTCTTTTGAAATTGTGGCAAAGCTTGATCAAAATGAAACTGTCCATCACTGTGAGAGGCCTTTAAGTGGTCTCTGCCAATCTGCATCGAGATGGGTGAACTGATCACATGGGGACGCATGTTAAGGATGTTCAAATCCATGGCTTGATCTTTTTGAAGAATATGGGAGATATCTTTGGATGATAACATGAAAGTCATATCGGCAGATGGTGCCACATTACTGTCCGTGCTAATGACTTCCGACCCCACCTTAGCTACACTTTGCCCACCACCAACGAGATGGTTGGAACGGGATTGGGTGTCCTCAAAAATATCCACCTCTTTAGTCTCAGTCGCGGACAAATTCCCACTGGCGTCATAGGTTAAAAAGGTGAGGTTATAGGACCCGGGAGATAAATTTAAATTCGCATTGGCAGTCACGGTATCATCAACGAGTCTTGTTACGATTACATTTCCCTGGGCGTCTAAGATTTTGATACCAGACCCAGCCAACTTCCCTAAAGCTAAACTGCCATTTTCAGCCACAATGGATCCACTGGGAGAGATAGAAGCCGTTGGAGGAAGCAGCAGACTAAAACAATAGACCGTACTATTAGCATTTAAAACTATAAATTCACCTGATGGTGTAAACATACAACCACGAGGTCCGTTTAAATTAGCCAAATTAATTTGTGTTCCTGTAGACGAGAATATTTTATTAATTTTGTCATAAGCGTAGCAGTAGGCTGTACTATTGCCCCTATTCACCACAACAAATTGATTACCGGAAGGGCTAAAAACGCCTCCCCCAGGACCAATTAAATTCGATAAATTAATTTGTGTGCCTATCGTGGTAAATTCCTTTGTTATAGTATTATAAGCATACCGATAAGCTGTGTTATTAAAGTAATTCATAACTACAAACTCATCTCCGGATGGCGTAAAGGTACAACCAGCTGGGTTATTTAAATTTGATAAAGTAATTGGTCTACCTTGAATTTGAGACGTGTGCGCAGAAAAATTTCCCATGGTATAAATGCCAATGACCATTGTAGTGGTTTTTCCCCACACTCTATATTTCTTGTTCAATTTAAAAATAAATTTAACATTTAATTATATATTTTTAAACAAAAATTCATAATAAGATCAAACAAACCAGAAGAACCACCCTGATCATCATGTTGGATTGTTCTCAGTCCTAAGGTAAAAATAG
>JALRGP010000056.1 GCA_023259685.1 Alphaproteobacteria bacterium
ACCTTTTGAAAACGTAACACCACGAGGAGCAAAAACAGCTCAGCGTCTGCCAACAGATTCCGAAGCATTTCAAGAGTTTCAAAAAAAAATGGAATTACTGGCATATGAACAAACACAAAGTAAGGTGGTGAATTTGTACCATTCATCAGATCGATGGGAAATGGCAAGCTTAGTAGTTGCTAATTTATCGTACTTATTGGCGATTGCAGCACCCATTTGTGCATTTTTTCAACCAATTTATGATCAATCGGCTTTTGTATCTGGAACACTTGGTGTTGTGGCAGTTGGTTTATCCAGAATTGCCAAACAAGCGCAAGTGAGACGCAATGAAAACCAAAAAATGATCAAAGATATTTTGGAGCATCATCAAATTGGTGCCTATATTCCACAACCCATTAATATGGAAATCATAGAAGACAATGAGAATAGAGCCCTCAAAGAAGATGTATAAATAAAAAAACAAGAAGAAGCGCTTAAAATGCTTCTTCTTGTGATGATGTATGATGAATTTTTAGATATTGTGTTTGAGTTTTTCTAAAAAAAAATCAATAGAATGCCCTGTTTTAGGGCAGATCCAACATGGCTCAACGTCTTTTAAAGGTTTTAGGACAAAAATTCTTTCAAAAAATAATGGGTGCGGAATGGTCAGATGAGGTGTTTCCATCATCACATTGTCATAGCTGATAATATCAATATCGATAATGCGTGGCCCATAAGATACACCTTTGGATCTTCCCATATTTTTTTCTATGTTTTGTGTAAACGATAATAACTCCTCGGGAGTTAAAGTTGTTTCACCTTTAATCACTTGATTTAAAAAAAAAGGTTGATCAATAAAATATTGAGGTTCCGTTTCAATAACGTACGATTCAACGGTATGAAACAAAACCTCTTTTAATGATTCAACACAATTTTTTAAATTTGTGAGGCGATCATCTAAATTAGATCCTAAACTTAAATAAACAGTAGCCATTAAGGGATTGGGTAAAATTCTCCAGATATAACAGTTTGGGATTTTGCAGTTATATAGACCTTTTCCACATCATAGGTTCCTTTGATAATGCCGCCACGCTTTGAGGCACTATAGGATGTTAAATTGGTTTTCTGCAAACGTTCACCCCAAAATGGAAACAAACGAATATGAGCAGACCCACAAACTGGATCTTCAGGAATACCAACTTTGGGAGCAAAATAGCGCATCATAAAATCAACTTTTTCATCAACAATACCATTGTTCACGGCCGTTAAAGTCACAGCTCTTGATGGCAATTGCATGATTTTATTTAAGTTGGGATCAATACGTAATAAATCCTCAGGCCTGGACAAAACAATCACGTAAATTTGATCATCGCGATAAACGGACTCAATGGGCACATAACCAAGGGCACGCATTAACAGCTCGGGAATGGCGGCCGGTTGAAGTTGTTTTTGAGGAAATACAAGTGTAATTTCACCGCTACTTCTAGAGACGGCAGTAATTTGTCCGGCCAAAGATTCAAAAGTAATCTGATTTCCAGACACTTTATTCAGACTAAAAAGCAAGTGAGCAGCTGCTAACGTTGCATGACCACAAATCGGTATTTCATCTTTGGGACTAAACCACCGAATCGCAAAGTGGTTGGATGAAATAAATTTGACAAATGCCGTTGCAGAAAGATTAAATTCTGAGGCAACCTTTTGCATTTCTATCGTATCCAAAAAATCATCTACGAAAAAGACCGCTGCAGGATTTCCAGAAAAAAACTTGTTTGCAAAAGCGTCTACAACATAAAAGTTCATCATTTGAAAACTATAAGCATAATAAATATATTACTTTAAAAATTAAATTATTTGCAAATATTTAACTGGTACTTTTTAAAAAAATTTTATATTAATTTTATTCGAAAAGATTTAACCATATCATATTGACCTTGTAAAAAAATCTATTATGATAAAATAAATCGATTATTTCATACATTAAAATCGCCGCTATGGATCAATTAACACCAATGATGGAGCAATATTTAAATATCAAAGCCAATTACCACGAGTATATTCTTTTTTATCGTATGGGCGATTTTTATGAATTATTTTTTAAAGATGCGACTGATCATGCTCAAAATTTAGAAGTTGTCCTAACAAAACGCGGATCCCACAAGGGAGAACCTATTGCGATGTGTGGCGTCCCAGTTCATGCCCTTGAATTGTATTGTCAAAAACTATTGTCAAAAGGATATAGTATTGCCATTTGTGAACAGACACAAACCCCTGAACAAGCAAAAAAAGAAGGTCACAAAGGCCCCTTAAAACGTGAGGTTACACGAGTCATCACCCCTGGAACCATTACAGAAGAAAGCTTACTGCAACAAAAAACAACAAACTTTTTGTTATGTGTAGGGCCGAAAAATGATGCAAATTATGTGGGAATTGCTTTTTGCGATTTATCTTTGGGCATGTTTTTCACAAAACGTATAAGTTTTTGTGATTTAGGCAGTGACATTGATGCCATTAAACCCTTAGAAGTCCTGGCGTGTGATAGTCCTGATATTTTAAATGCTATCGCTTACCATAAACGCATACCTGCCATTAAATTTCATGACGATGGAGCTAAACGTCGCATTGAAAAATTTTTTAATATAAAAGAAGTCGGTGTTTTTGGTTTATCTAGCGAAGAAATGGAATCCGCTGGCGCATTGATTGATTATCTAAAAATGACCCATAATGATCAATGTCATTTTCAAGGTATTCAATCACTCACCCATACAAATCATTTAAAAATGGATGAAGGAACACGCAAAAGCTTAGAATTATTTGAACCATCTAAAGGATCGGTGATGGGGGCTATCCAAGCCACGAAAACCCCTATGGGGCAACGGTTATTGAAAAATCGCCTGTTATTTCCTTATGCCAACATCAATGATATTCATGCATCACTGGATCGTATTGAACATTTTTACAACCAACCCAATCTTGTTAAAAATATTCAAGATCAATTATCGCACATGGGTGATATGGAACGATTATTGTGCCGTTTGCTTTCAAAACGTGAATCGCCCAAAGATCTGTATGCTTTATTTATGTTTTTAAACAAGTGTGAAGTATTGGGAAGTCTGCAAGTTTTAGATGTCCACCATGATATGTTGCATTTGAAAAACATATTGTCATTTATTAAACCAGATCTGCCAACGCGATTATCTTTTGATCAAGATATTGTTATTTTTAACCATGGATTTTGTGGGAAATTGGACGAAAAATACCACAATTTTTTAAACGCCCAAGAGCGTATTAATGATTTGGAAAAACACTATAGTCAAACATTGTCTATTCCATCTCTTAAAATTAAAAATAA
Source organism: Alphaproteobacteria bacterium (assembly GCA_023259685.1). Taxonomy (GTDB): domain Bacteria; phylum Pseudomonadota; class Alphaproteobacteria; order JALRGP01; family JALRGP01; genus JALRGP01. Next base: position 3,329 of record JALRGP010000056.1, read on the forward strand.
TAATATTGTGGGGACTTTTATTGAGGTATCTCAAAGCTATATCGCAAAAGTTCCCGATACATTTATACATCGCCAAACGCTTTCCCAAGGGCGCCGTTATATAACGGCAGAATTGAGCCATTTGGTCTCGCATTTATCGCAGACAAAATCGGATTATGATCAACGTCAACTGATATTGTATGACCAATTAATTGATCAAATTTGTGAGTCCAAAAATATTTTATTTGATATGATTCACGCGGTTGGCCAATTGGATTTATATACCTCCCTCGCACATATATCTGTGACCATGAACTATACGCGCCCTGTGATTGTGAATGAGCCCGTTTTAAAAATCACCCAAGGGCGCCATTGCAGCATCGAAAAGACGCATCCTCATTTTGTCCCCAACGATTGCGACATGAACAATGACCATTATTTCTTTTTGTTAACGGGACCAAATATGGCCGGGAAAAGCACATATTTAAGAGGAAACGCCTTGATTGTGTTGCTGGCTCATATGGGGTGTTTTGTTCCAGCCCAATCAGCTGTGGTTGGTGTATGCGATCAAATTTTTACACGCATTGGGGCCTCGGATGATTTATCAAAAGGACGATCCACATTCATGGTGGAAATGATTGAAACATCACGCATCCTTAATCAAGCTACACAACAATCGTTTGTCATATTGGATGAGATCGGACGAGGGACATCGACCTATGATGGTGTTGCAATCGCATGGGCTGTGAGTGAGTTTTTGCATAATTTAAAATGCCGGACCCTTTTTGCAACCCATTACCAAGAACTAACTGTTTTAGATAAAAAATGTCCTGGCGTTCAATGCCATCAGGTGCAAGTTTTGGAATCCAATCAGGATTTACTATTTTTGCACAAGGTGATTCCCGGAGCATCATCATCATCCTATGGTATTCAAGTAGCAGCTTTATCTGGTTTTCCGGAAAATGTTGTGACAAGAGCCAGAGATATATTATCCAAATTATCGGTGGATCAAAATTGGGTTCAGGATAAAAAACAGAAAATATTGTTTGAATCTTAAGGCGAACGCATCTTTTATATCAAGCATGACAATTTTGATCATTTTTTTTAAATCTTTTATTCTAAAAAAAATACTCACACTTCTTGTTTAAATGATACATATCATTGGTCGTCAAATCGATATTGGAGAATCTTTGCAACAACACACGGAACATCACATATCTGAATTATTTAAAAAATATTTAGGTTACACCCCTGAGGTTTTTATTACGTTTAAAAAGAGTCACCATTTTTTCATATGTGATGTCGCCGTTCATTTATTAAAACATGTGACTATCCACATCAAAGCACAAGATAGAGATGCCTATAAGTCTTTGGATTTTTGTTGTAAAAAACTAGACCATCGCTTGAACCGTTATCATTCTAAATTGACGGATAAACACAAAATTGACAAAAACGTGACCGAGGCATCTCATTACGTTATGGATCATCGACAAGAGCACCCCGATTCAATCATTGCCCATATGGAAGGAGAAATTTTAGAATTAACACCAGAAGAAGCCATGATGAAATTAGATTTATCAGATGAACCAACGTTGATGTTTAAAAACCAAGACACTGGTATCTATAACGTTATGTATCGTAAAAATGATGGGCATATTGCGTGGATCAGCCCCAAATAATATCACCAGAAAAAATACGTTTAGCCAAGGAAATGGCTAAACGCGGCATATCCAGACGACAGGCGGAACAATACATTCAACAAGGACGCGTCCATGTTAATGGCTGTGTGATTTTAACGCCTATATTTTTTGCGTCTTCCCATGATCTGATTACCATCGATAAGCACCCCATAGAGCGGCCGCCTTTAAAAATATGGTCGTTTTACAAAAAAGTTGGTCTCATTACATCTCATCGAGACCCCCAGGGGCGTCCAACCGTATTTGATTTTGTGAAAAAGAAAATTGACATTGATCATGTATTATCCGTTGGGCGTTTAGATATTAATTCTGAAGGATTATTGTTATTGTCTAATGATCCGTCCTTTGTGCACGAAGCAGAGCACGCCAAAAATAAGTGGCCCAGGGTGTATAGGGTCAGATTTTTAGGCCCCGTTGAACCTTTACTCACATTGAAATCCCCCCTATCAATTCATGGAATCATCTATCATATTAAAATTGTAGATGCTCAAAAAACTGATGGAGCTAATCATTGGGCAACCGTTGAATTGCACGAAGGAAAAAACAGAGAAATTCGTAAAATTTTTGAATTCCTAAAACTAAGGGTCAACCGATTAATTCGCATCCAATACGGACCTTATGAGTTAGGCCATTTAAAACCAGGAGAACTGAGACAAGAACGACAACCGACCAATGAAATTTAAATAAATTTCACCATGACGATTCCAAGAACCAATCCAATCATGATTAATGTGAACACAAGGGTTAAACGCTTTTCAATAAAAGCTTTGGCTTTATCGCCAAATTTCCATAACAAGAATGCCAAAATATAAAACCTAAAAGATCTTGCAATCAACGATGCCAATAAAAAAGGCCAAAAGGCATAGTGTGCCATTCCACTGGCAATCGTGACCAATTTAAATGGGATTGGCGTCAATCCTTTTAAGGCAATAATCCAAAATCCCCATTTGGTAAATTGTTGCTGAAAGTGCTCCAAATGAACATTTAAATGATACGTTGCAATAATCCATTCACTGAGATGAAGCAAACCATACCCGATTCCATATCCCACAATACCGCCAACAACCGAACAAATAGTTGCCCACCACGCAATGGAAAATGCTTTGGATTTATTGGCCAAAATCATTGGTATCATCAATAAATCAGGCGGTAAAGGAAAAATAGAGCTTTCTAAAAATGAAATAAGACACATCGTGTAATATGTTTTTTTAGAATTGGATTTTTCCAATGCTTTGTTATAAAATTTCCGTAAATAAGAAACTTTACCAGTAGGTGTCGACATGATCAGTAGAATTTTAAATGACATTCAATAGTTCATTCTAGCGTAAAATTTTCAAACAGTAAGCATGATTTAATGATGTCCTTACCACCCGACTCTGTTTTGATCACATAAAAAATTCCTGCTAAAATGAGGAAATTCTAAAAAAAACATAAGAGGAGGATTTAAAAAAACGTTCAACGGGTTTAGACAAACCTAAGATCAAAGGATTAGCTGATTTAGCCGCTACAGCTTTGCATTCCAAAAGTTGTCATTCTAGTGAATGGATGGCCATTATGCCCCGCCATGAATGTGATAAAAAGTCCAAGGAACGCTATATTAGCCGGTTTCTATCTAACAAAAACATAGATCAACTACTAAAACTTTGGGCTTACCGCCATAGGGTTGGGTGGTAAGCATCAAAAAGAAATAACTTGCTTTCTAATATGGTGTTTGGAGTATACAATAGAGTTCTTTCAAAGCCTTTTTTGGATAGAGAAATGCTAGGCG
>JALRGP010000057.1 GCA_023259685.1 Alphaproteobacteria bacterium
GCAACAACGGCTTATAATGCTGCTGCTCCTGTTGCTACTCAGGTTGGTGACCACATTGTAAAAGAGCTTAAAATGGGTGTCGATGGCCTTGGAAATGCAGCAACAACGGTTTATAATGCTGCTGCTCCTGTTGCTACTCAGGTTGGTGACCACATTGTAAAAGGGCTTAAAATGGGTGCCGATGGCCTTGGAAATTTTACTACTACGACCGTTGTTCCAAATTTAAAAAAAGCACAAACTTGGGTGACTGAAACTGCTTTGCCACAAGCACAACTTTTGGCAAATCAAGCGGGCCAAAATATTCAACGACAAGCACAAATTTTGGCAAATCAAGCGGGCCAAAATATTCAACGATACGCAGCAAAAGCTTATGATTTTGCAAGGGAAGCAGGAAAAAGATTGCAAACAGTCGCTATCCCTCCTCAACTGGCCCCAGCAGAACAACCTGTTCTATCACCGTCACCGTTGGCACAACAGGAGGGAGGTGTCCTTGCTGGCGATATTGCGTCAAGTCATGAGGCAACAGCAGCTGCGGCAGCTGCTCAAAATCAACAGGCTGCTGCTGCGGAACCGTCACAGGTTGTTGTTGTCCAAACTGCTCCAGCATCTGTTGCAGAAGCAGTTGTGACGCAACTACCACTAGCACCTCAACCAGCTCCGGTAATAGTTGCAGCAGATCCACCAGTTGTAGCAATACCACAATCGGCAATGATAACGCAATTAGGGAAAGCTCTCACGCAAAAAACAGCTGTAACAGCAAACTTGGCAGAACAAAAGACTAAAGTTAGCAAAGGAAGAAAAGCCAAACGCAAAAAATAGCTGTAAAAGCAAACTTGGCAGAACAAAAGACTAAAGTTAGCAAAGGAAAAGTCAAAGCAACCAAAGCGGCAGGCACTGCTTGATAATGTTTATCGATAGCGCCCAAAAATTTGAGGACTGAGAGCTAAAACTGCTCCGATGCCAAACGACAAAGATATCATGGATGATCCACCATAACTTAAAAATGGCAGGGTCATCCCCTTTGTTGGGATTAAATGTAACGACGATGCAATATTGACAAAAAATTGAATAAACAAACTCATCCCAATACCAAAAGATGCAAGCATTGAAAATTTATCCAATTGTTGATAACTGTTTTTAAAAATGCGATACATTAAAAAAACAAATAAACCAATAATGAGAACGCATCCGATGAAGCCAAATTCTTCACCGGCAACCGAAAAAATAAAATCTGCATGAACGTCCGGGACGTGGTCTTTTAATTGTCCTTCACCTGGGCCTTTTCCTAAAAAACCACCACTTTGAAAGGCTTGTAAAGATTTTTCAATTTGATACAAGTCAATGGTTGATTCAGAGGATGGATTTAAAAATTGATCAATACGATTTTTAACATGAGGTAATGCATAATAACAAATCATGCCGCCTGCAATCATGATAATACACAAGGATATCATCCAAATTAAAGGGATTCCAGAAATAAAAACTTGTGCACAAAATGTTGTGATCATCAAAAAACTCATCCCGAAATCGGGTTGTAAAATAATAAAACATATGGGAACGACCATAACGGCAATGCCTATATAAAATCCTTTGTTATGTTCAAAACTTGATAATGCCCATGCGCACAATACACATAAAAATGGCTTCATCATTTCGGATGCTTGCAAGGAATTACCGCACAACGTAACCCATCGTTTTGCTCCTTTAATTTCAACGCCTTTCATGAGTGTCCATACCAATAAAGCGCAACAAACTGCATAACCAAACAGGCTGAAAAATTTTATACCATTTTTGGGTAAAAATGATACCCATAGCATTAAGATAGTTGTGACTACACTCATGATGATATGACGTTTGACAAAGAAAAATGGATCAATATTTAAACGCCTCGCAACACAGGGACTTGCGGCACAACTTAGTAAAATTCCAACAACCACAATCATCACCACGGATACGAAGATTATGCGATCATAGTAATGAAACCAATTGATGAAACGCTTTTTCATGAACCTTTAATTTTTTTGATTTCCTCTAAAACAATTTTTTCAACTAAATTTTTTAAATGGATTGATATCCATTCATTAATAGTAGTTTTTGCTAAATTTGTTAGAAAATCTTGAAAGAATTCTTCTTGAATATTTTTTTTGGGCAGCTCTACTGTTTTAGAATCCACATGTTCATCATAAATGTGTTTTTTCTCGTGAATAACTTGCTCTAATACCTGGAAAGGGTTCATTGATTCAATCACATGATCATCAGTGCCGAGTGCTTGAACAGGAGGGGGTACCGGTTCTTCTTCCAAGATAAAAGGTTGAGACATTACCTGTTGATGTTGATGTGGATTTTGATCACCTCCAACATAACGTCTAATTGAGGCTAAAATTTCATCCATTGACATGTCTTGAGCGTCTTTCATATTGAAGAAATAAAAAAATATATATTAATTATAATCTAAAAAATTATAATAATCAAATTTGCAGATGTAGTTGGGTATTATCGTGGTGTAGAAATCAGGTGTTGCTTCTGACTTCCTGGGTGCTTAGCATTTTTCTATTAGAAAAGGTCTGTTTTTTTAAATGGCATTTTTTTTGCATACAAGATAAAAAGTTTCTTTTTTGAGTGTTTCATGTCTGCAACGGATATGTTTCGAACATTGTCAATGGCGCGGCAAGGTATGCAAATGTATGGAGGTCGCTTTCAAGATCACTCTGAAAATTTTGCTAACCTGGGTGCTGTGGCCGGAAAAGAAAGGGAAACTTTTTTAAGTTCCTATCAATCGCTGAGCCCTTATCGAGAAGGGGGAATGATTGAAGGGAAAACATTGCATAGGGTGTCCACACCGGGTACTCCTGTTGCTTCCGAGGTTAAAACGCATCTGACCATTGGCGGGGATGGTTTTTTTACTGTTCTAGCCGGGTCAGATCCGTCTATTGCCTTTACACGGATCGGAACCTTTGATCTAGACAGTCAACATAAAATGGTTAATCATTTGGGTCACCAATTAATGGTATCGCCTTATGATGGCAATGCTCCGTCTGGATCATCATTGATCCCCTTATCGCTAAAAGGCGTATCGTCCCCTGCCCAAGCAACAACCAATATTAATCTGAAAGGAAGTTTGTCAATTGATGGAAAAAATCCTCAAAAAACAATTATTTCTGTCCACGACTCCTATGGAAAAACTCATCCTTTAACAATGGAATGGACCCAAATTAACCCCAATCGTTATGTTTTTAAAGTAATCCCATCTGATGGAGTGTCTGTGCCTTCTGGGAATCTTTTTGGATCCGGTGTTACCTTGGAATTTGCACAAGATGGGTCATTGACAAATATTTCTCCGGGTAGTAACAGCCTAACCTTAGAATTAAATGGACAGATACAATCTGTTCAAATGAATTTTGGAACATTAGGGCAAAAAGATGGATTGTCTTTATCATCATCCTTTAGGGTTGAGGGGCAAGGCGATGGTTGTAAAGCTGGAGATTTTGAAAGCATTTGCTTTGATGATCAAGGGGTTGGATTGGTGACGTATACCAATGGAATTCAAAAACCTTATTGTCGTTTACCCCTTGCTGTATTTCCGAATTCTAATGAATTAAAGGCCGTCAATACAGGCTTATATATGCCTCATATTCAAAACGGTTCTAATGGAGATAGAGGATTTGGATCAGGAACAGCAACATACCAATTTCCCCAACAAGGAAGCGCAGGCAAAATTGTATCTTGCAGTTATGAGGCATCCAATATTAATGCAACAAAAGTGTACATCAATATGATTGAAGACGAACGACGTTACGCCAACAGCTTAAGCGTCATGAAAACAGCGCAACAAATGACAGATCAATTAAATCAGCTGATTTGAGAAATATCATAAACAAAGAAATTAGTGGATTTAGCGAGCGCTATGTTCAAAAGGAATTAATCATTTTTATCTTGTTCGATGAAATTTTAACTATTTTTTTTAAATAACCTGGGCATTAAAAATATTTTATGACACAACACAGGAGAACGAATTCTCCTGTTGATTTAGAAAAGTTTAAAATAATTCCTGCGTAGATGGTGCAGGCTTATTGGCATTTATCTTCATCGATAAACGAATACGCCCCTTTTGTTCGATTTCAAGAACCTTTACCGTCACCTCTTGACCAATTTTCAAAACATCTGATACTTCATTCACTCTAAAATCAGCGATTTGCGAGATATGAACCATTCCCTCTGTTCCTAAAAATGCGACAATCGCACCAAAATCCAAAATTTTTGTGACTTTTCCGGAATAGATTTTTCCAATTTCCGGATCAGTTGTAATATTTTGGATGGTTGTGACCACTTGATCAATCAGTGTGGACGGTGATGTGATGGTGACAATACCTTCTTCACTAATGTCAATTTTGGCTTGGAAACGGTCACACATTTCACGAATCGTTTTTCCTCCCGATCCAATGACATCACGAATCTTTGTTTTTGGAATCGTGATCGTTTTAATGGCGGGGGCAAAATTGCTGATATGTTGTTTAGGTTCACTGAGCGTGTTATTCATATGATTTAAAATATGAAGACGCCCTTCTTTGGCTTGAGCCAAAGCTTTTTCAATAACATCAAAAGATAAACTGGTGATTTTAATATCCATTTGAAGAGCGGTGATGCCGTAGCTTGTACCCGCAACCTTGAAATCCATATCGCCCAAATGATCTTCATCGCCAATAATATCCGATAAAATGCAATGGATGCCTTCTTCTTGCACAAGTCCCATCGCAATACCTGCCACGTGTGATGAAATTGGAACACCTGCGTTCATCAAAGATAAACTGGCTCCGCATACCGTTGCCATGGATGATGATCCATTACATGATAAGACTTCTGATACAACACGAACAGTATAGGGAAAATCTGTGATTTTTGGCATCACACCAAGCAATGCTCGATGGGCTAAGTAACCATGACCAATTTCTCTGCGCCCTGGGGCCCCAACGCGTCCCACTTCTCCAACGCTATAGGGTGGAAAGTTATAATGGAGCATAAAGCGTTCTTTGTGTTCTCCGTTTAACCCATCTTGCGTTTGCATATCAGCAGGACTTCCTAAGGTCGTGGCTGCAAAAACTTGGGTTTCACCACGTTCAAAAAAAGCCGTTCCATGGACCCTTTCAAAAAGCCCCACGTCCGATGATAATGGGCGAATATCGGTTAAAGAACGCCCATCTAAACGACGACCTTCCTTTAAAATTTGCCCTCTTAAAATGGATGATTTAACGTGATCAAATGCCATATGAAAAACAGATTTCGTAACAGGTGTTTGTTGCTGACATGCCTCAAACGCTGTGTCTGCAATTTTTGACAAAGCTCCATAACGTTCTTTTTTAATTTTAATCGTATAAGAGGATTCAATCTCTTTCTTATAATGACTTTTAATAAAATCAATACTGTCTTGATAATAGGGAAATGGATCCACCTTAATTTTTTGTGACTTTACCGTGTCTGCGATTTCTTCAATCAAGCTAATAACCGGTTGAAAAGCTTGGAATCCAAATTGTAACGCTCCCATCATCATTGGTTCATCTAATTGGTTTGCTCGAGATTCTACCATTAAAATCCCTTCTTTTGTACCAGCAATCACCAAATCTAAATCAGTGGATGCTTTTGGATTTAAAATATAATGACCATCTTTATATCCAACTTTGACGGCACCAACGGGCCCCATGAACGGTAAATTTGATATAGACAATGCACATGATGCCCCAAGTATGGCTATAATGTCGCTATCACACTCAGGATCATAGCTCAGAACTGTACAAATGACTTGGGTTTCTTGCATAAAAAATTCAGGGAATAACGGCCTGATAGGGCGATCAATCAACCTTGAAATTAATGTTTCCCGGTCAGATGGCTTTCCTTCTCTTTTAATAAAACCGCCAGGGATTTTACCAGCAGCAAAAGCTTTTTCTTGGTAATGAACGGATAAGGGGAAAAAATCGATATCCTCTTTTAAATGAGGGCTGCTGACGACCGTACATAAAACACTGGTACCGCCTAAGGATACCAAAACAGACGCATCAGCTTGATAAGCCATGCGTCCAATATCAAAACTGAGAACGTGTTCCCCGAATTTTATATCTTTTTTAATTTTAATCATTAACGACGAATCTCTAATCTTTTAATAAGATCTTGGTAACGACCCAGATCTTTCTTTTTAATATAATCTAAAAAACGACGACGTTGACCAACTAATTTTAGCAGCCCCCTTGTTGTTGAATGGTCTTTTGAATGATCTTTTAAATGAGCTGTGAGGTTGCGTATACGCTCGGTTAAAATAGCCACTTGAACCTCAACGGATCCTGTGTCTTTTTCACTGCGTTTAAAATCTGAAATTAATGATTGCTTTTTTTCCAAAGTAATCGACATCGTTTCCTCCATATTGAACGTGCCACCGAGATGTCGCCAAGTGGACGTAGGTATATTATCATTTGTATTGTAAACTATTTTTTGATTAATACGAAAACTTCTGCTAGCAAAGGGTGCGATTAAAAGTCGGAGTGAGAGCCAAAAATATATTCACAACCGATGCTTTTTTTGAGATTAATCAAGAGAATTTCTAACAAAAATATCACACTATCCCTCACTTTTTAAAAAACATTTTGAGGAATAAAAATATTTAAGTTCATTTAATAAAAAGCAATTAAA
>JALRGP010000058.1 GCA_023259685.1 Alphaproteobacteria bacterium
AAATGGGCATTAGGTATTCTTCAAAAAGCAAAAACTAAACCTGAGCAATCTCTGAAAAATATCATGAGACGAAATGCTATGTCCTTAAAACATCTATTGAATTGTGTCAATAAAATTCTTCGTGCGTAGGCCCTGGTAACAGTCACCCAACACCTAAAATACGCAAAAAAAATATGTTACAGTTAAAAAATATTCCAATAATAATTAATTATGATTCCTGATATTGCAAATTATCAAGGCGTAAGTTTAAATATTAAAAAAAGTGTTTTAACCCATTTAGCTAAAAAATTACGCTTAAAATTACCAGGTATTCTGGAGGCCAACCGTATTGATTTATCAAAAATGAATGCCAATGATCCCAAATGTGATCGTTTAATGTTGAATGAACAAAGAATCCATTCCATGTGCACAGCCATTGATGAATTAGTCATGCACTGTCCCGATCTTGTAGGGCGTGTTTTAGAAACGAAATTCCTTCCTAATCATTTAACTCTGGTCAAAGAAAGTGTTCCGCTTGGGGTGATTGGTATCATCTATGAATCGCGCCCTAATGTCACAATTGATGCATTTATACATACATTTTTATCGGGAAATGGATGCGCACTCAAAGGAGGTAAAGAAGCGATTCACACAAATACCTTTTTCATTGACCTTATCCAAGAATGTTTAAAAGAACACAATGTAGATTCAAAAGGTGTATTTTTGTTTCATGGGGGCAGAGAAGAAGTCTTAGATATGTGCCGTGCTTATGGCAAAATTGATGCAATTATTCCAAGAGGTGGACAAGATTTAATCACATTTGTACGAGAAAATTCGGTTGTTCCCGTCATTGAAACGGGGGCAGGTGTGGTTCATTGTTACGTGGATAATCATGCAGATATCTCTATGGCAACTGCACTAATTTACAATGCTAAAGCAAGACGCGTGAGTGTATGCAATGCTTTAGACACCCTTGTCATTCATGAGGCATTGTTGGATCAATTGCCCGTATTATTAAAACCTCTGGCGGACGCAGGATGTATATTTTTATGCGACGCGCAATCTTTGTCCTATGTCAAAAATGCTCAGCCTTTAGTATCCCATGGCACCGAACATCTGAGCCTCACTTTGTCTGTTTGCACCACCCCAAGTTTGGACCAAGCGATTCATTACATTCAAAAATATTCATCACATCATTCAGAAATGATTGTGACATCCTCCATTGACAATGCAGAATACTTTATGAAAAACATTGATGCAGCTTGTATTTATCATAATGCATCTACTGCTTTTTCTGACGGGGGCGAGTTTGGTTTAGGCGGAGAAATCGGTATCAGCACCCAAAAAATGCATGTCAGAGGGCCATTTGGGATGGAATCCCTTTTATCGTATAAATGGAAAATTTATGGCCACGGCCATACGCGCGCTTAGTCTTCTATAAATTTAAAAAAAAAAGGAAAAAAATTAACTAAAAATTAATATTTATTTGCTGACATAGAATTAAGAATAGAGAAATATGTTCTAAACATGAGTGAAAGTACACAACATCGGTTAGACAGGGTTCGTCCTCCACGCGTGCAAATCACCTATGATGTTGAAATTGGAAATGCCATAGAAATGAAAGAAATCCCTTTTGTTGTCGGTATTTTAGGGGATTTGTCAGGTCATCCTGCTGATCCTCTTCCAAAACTTAAGGAAAGAAAATTTGTGGAAATTGACCGGGATAATTTCGAGCACATCATGGAATCACTCAATCCTCGGTTAACATTAAGAGTAAAAAATACGGTCCATCCGGAAGATGAGCATTTAAGTTGTGAATTATTCTTCAAAAAAATGGATGATTTTTCACCGCTTAATGTAACCAAACAAATTCCAACCTTAAACACGTTGTTTACTTTACGCTCTCATTTAAAAGATTTGCTCACAAAATTAGACGGCAATGATGAGCTTGAACATATTTTAAATACGGTTTTATCCGACGCAGGGAAATTGCATGAGTTGAAAATTGCATTAGGCATGATCCCACCAGATCCGCCGGCACCACCAGCGGGAGCCGATCCTGAACAACCAAAACCTTCAGCTTAATCCATTAAACAAAGGAGACGATTATGGATGATATTTTACAACATATTTATAAAGATGGTAAATTGGCACGTGTTGAATCACAAGAAGATTTTGCCAAAGAATTACTCACTCAAACCATTAATATTGCAGAGCAACAAAAACAACCGGTTTCAGATATCGTGGGATTTTTGGTCACACAAATTGCCGCACTAGACCAAGTCATTGGAGACCAACTCAATGAAGTGATGCATGATCCTGCATTTTTAAAATTAGAAGGATCATGGAGAGGACTCCATTACTTAGTTTTTAAAACATCAACAAGCACCACATTAAAACTGAGATTCTTTAATGTTACAAAAGATGAATTGCTGAAAGACCTGGAGTCGGCCGTTGAATTTGACCAAAGTCAATTATTTAAAAAAGTTTATGAAGAGGAATATGGAACCTTTGGTGGTGCCCCTTATTCATGCTTGGTGGGCGATTTCGAATTTGGTAGACACCCCCAAGACATTGAAATGCTCTCAAAGATTTCAAGCGTAGCGGCGGCGGCCCATGCGCCTTTTATTGCCGCAGCAAGTCCCGCTTTGTTTGATTTAGATCACTTTGAACAATTGGGTTTACCACGTGATTTAGCGAAAATCTTTGAAAGTTTAGAAATGATCAAATGGGATTCCTTTAGAAATTCTGAAGATTCTCGTTATGTTGCCTTGTTATTGCCAAGGGTTTTGATGAGGTTACCTTATGGAGCCAATACACTTCCACCAGAAGGAATGGTTTTTGAAGAAAAAGTCTCAGGAACCAATAGTCAACAATTTTGTTGGGCTAACCCTGCGTACGTTTTAGGGGAACGGATTACCAACGCATTTTCTTTGTACGGATGGACGGCCGCCATCAGAGGTGTTGAAGGTGGCGGCTTAGTGGAGGATTTACCGGCCTATACATTTAGAACAACTGACGGCGATTTGGCGTTGAAATGCCCAACAGAAACGGCCATCACAGATCGCAGAGAAAAAGAATTGAGTGATCTTGGTTTTATTTCCATTTGCCATTGCAAAAACAAAGATTATGCTGCATTTTTTGGAGGACAAACAACCCAAAGACCCAAAATTTATAATCTTAGTGACGCTACAGCCAATGCAAGTTTATCCGCAAGGCTGCCCTATATGCTTGCAGCATCTCGGTTCGCCCATTATATCAAGGTCATTATGCGTGATAAAATTGGTAGTTTTTTGACAAAAGATAATGTTTCTTCATATCTCAATAATTGGATTGCCAATTATGTATTGTTAAATGACGATGCATCCCAAGAAGTAAAAGCACGTTACCCATTAAGGGAAGCGCGTATTGACGTTCATGACGTTCCGGGAAAACCTGGATCTTATACAAGCATTGTTTATTTAAGACCACACTTTCAAATGGAAGAACTCAAGGCATCTATTCGCCTTGTGGCAACCCTTCCACCACCTGCGGCATAATATAAAGGAGGATTGCCATGTCATCGTATACTGTTATCGATATCCCAGGGCTTAGTCAATTAAAGATTCCAAAAGTAGGAAATCCTTACAGCGAATCGAATGGGCAATTGCCATATTCTCAGCCCCCCGAATGGATGGTGCAAATTACAGATGTGAACGGGAATATTTTTACAAGTTCAACCGTTATAAAGTATGAAAAATTCAGTGAATTATTGGGATTTTATGGAGAAGGTAGTCGTTATACATCCCCCCATATTACCAATTCATCATTGCATACGTCCGCAGCTGTACGTCATTCGGAACTCGCATTAATCATTCCTGTCACAGATTCAACTGTCTTGCTTGAACAAGCCATGAATGTGGGAACAGTAATTGGCATGATCAGCATTATACATCTTGGAAACGTGGGAGACGTCAAGGTGACTCTTCAACAAATTGATTATAAAACGTGTTACATTCAAAAACATCAACAAATGATCAATGAATTGCTTATCCGCTTTACGGTAGGGGCCAAAGATAATATGATTTTTATGTATGATCCTCATGGGAATAACAAAGGTAAAAAAATTGCATCTTACAATTTTTTGACCAACCAACCAAAGTAAATTTTTTCTTTTTAATAGGATGGTTTATCCTATTAAAAAAGAAAACAATCGTTGTCATTGTGTTCCCCATAAAAAAAATAGCCTCCCTTTGTAAAATTGCAGTGGATGAACATAGTTTTGGAAAAGATCTAGAAGTAATTTTTGGTTGGATTGATCAATTACAATCAATTGACGTGAGTTCTGTTGATTTTTATGAAGACGGCCAAATGACCTTGAATGAGGTCCCGGATCAAATTAAAGATGATCGTCCCACGATTCAAGATATTCAAAAAAACGCTCCGGCTTTTTCTTTTGATATGTTCCAAGTTCCCAAAATGGTAGAGTAACAATGATTGAGCAATTAACAATAAAAAATACCAAGGATCTCTTGGTCAGTAAAAAAATTTCCAGTGCGGAATTAACAAAAGCCTTTATCGATCGTATTGGACAATTTAAACATCTCAATGCCTTTATTACCCATACATTTGATGAAGCCTTAGAATCTAGTAAAAATAGTGATGATCGCATACAAAAAGGACACGGCCGGTTATTAGAAGGCATTCCTTTGGCGTTTAAAGACTTGTTTTGCACAAAAGGCGTCAAAACAACAGCCGGATCAAAAATGCTTGAAAATTTCGTTCCTTTTTACGAATCCACGGTGACACAAAAATTATTAAATGTGGGAGCATTCAGCTTAGGGAAAACGAATATGGACGAGTTTGCAATGGGATCTGCCAATGTGACAAGCTATTTTGGTCCTTGTTTAAACCCATACCAAACGGATAAACAATTAACCCCGGGCGGTTCGTCTGGCGGATCAGCTTCGGCCGTGGCAGCACGTTTGTGTTTAGGGGCAACTGGTTCTGATACCGGAGGATCAATTCGTCAACCGGCATCTTTTTGTGGTGTCGTGGGCATCAAGCCAACCTACGGATTGTGTTCAAGGTTTGGAATGGTTGCCTTTGCATCATCATTAGATCAAGCTGGCCCTATAGCCTTATGTGTTGAAGATGCAGCATTATTATTGCAAGCAATGGCTGGTCATGACCCTCAAGATTCAACATCATTAAGTGCAGAGATCCCATCTTATGCAGATCATATTAACCCCAACCTCAAAGGGTATAGAATTGGCATCCCATGGGATTTCTTACAAGGAGCAGACCCAGAAGTTATCGCTTCACTCAACAAAGGGGTTGAGTTTTTAAAAGACGCGGGGGCTATTATTGTAGATGTCTCTTTACCTTTGGCATCCAAATGTTTACCCGTTTATTACATCATTGCCCCAGCCGAAGCGTCATCAAATTTGTCCCGCTATGATGGGGTTCGTTATGGTCATCGCTTACCAGGAACATCGTTGGATGATATGTACGAAAAAACCCGTGCCGATGGTTTTGGGCGTGAAGTTAAAAGACGTTTGCTGATTGGGACATATGTTTTATCATCTGGATATTATGATGCCTACTACACAAAGGCACTGAAAATAAAAAAAATGTTAGAAAAGGATTTCCAAAATGCGTTTTTACACGTTGATACCATTTTGACACCCACAACAAATGGATCTGCTTTTGGTATTCATGATAAAAATGATGACCCTGTATCTATGTATCTAAACGATATCTTTACGGTTCCGGCTAATTTGGCAGGTCTTCCTGGAATCAGTGTTCCAATTGGTTTGAATAATCAAGGATTACCCTTGGGCCTTCAATTCTTGGGACCTAAATTTGGTGAGCAATCTCTTTTTAATTGCGCAAAGGCAATTGAAGATCGAGCAGGATTTAAAGGTATCTAAGCTTTGGCTTAGATACCTTTTTGTCATCTTTAATTGACAACATAAATGTTAGTATTGGAATCGTTTGTCCATGTCATTTTAAATGTTGTTTTTCCAATAAGTTGAATACGCGATTTTCCGGACACAGGTCATGCTTTAGACGTAAAAATAATGCTGCCCTTTGGTGCTTCGTTTTCTAATTTTTTTGCAAGACTTTCCATGATGTTTGGGGGGCAACATAAAGAGGATATCCAAATAAATAATTTTGGATTTTTCGTCGAAGGTGCTTTTTGTTTGACGAGATCTTTAAAATTAATTTTGAATACATCTTCCAATATGTATTCAATTTTAGATATTTCTTTTTTATATTGAGGATATTTTGCAACCAATTCCTTTCGTCCATCGGTTGCTTCTTTGTGGCAAGTTTCTACAATTTCAACGCCGATGGCTTTAGAAAATTTTGTGTAAAAAGCAAACATCAAAGGAACAAGCCCGCGACCAGATCCAATATCAAGAAAAACAACATTTTTTTCATCCTTAAAAATTTCAGGATGAATATTTTTCGCATGATGAACAATATCCCAAAAACCTTGGATGATCATTTCTCCATAAGTCACGGATGTTTTTGATTTTTCTTCAATACTTTTTTTTCTTAATCAGAAATTTTTTGCCAATTTTGGCTAAATACATCATTGATGATCGATTGAAGATCTTTGGCTGATTCAATGGCTGCAAAAGATGTTGATAACGCAGAAAAAGCTAACAATACAATATACTTTTTCAAAATAAGGGTGTTGATATAA
>JALRGP010000059.1 GCA_023259685.1 Alphaproteobacteria bacterium
TTTGAGGTGCCATGAAGTATCTGTGGAGATGTTTTTTTTAGAACAACATAAGAATGTCAATGATGTGGTATGATGAAATTTTATGGTGTGCGATTAAAAGTGGTAAGGAGGGAGCAAGATTTTGACCCCAATAAGATTCCCATTCTTTATTAGATCCCTTTCAAAATCTTTTTCTAACAGAGACATGCTTAGGCGCCCACGAAGCGTTAGAGCCAAAGTCTTACATGAGGTACGTGAAGGATTCCTGCATCGGAGTAACATGAAGACTCTCATTAGAAAATGAGTTTAGAAAGAGGTCTATTACACAGCTCCTTCAGCAGGAATTCCTCCCAAAATTTCACTTAACTCTTGAGTAATCATGGCTTGACGTGTTCGGTTGTGAAGCAAACTGAGTTTTTTAATAATATCATTAGCGTTTCTTGTGGCGTTATCCATGGCTTGCATACGAAAGGCGTATTCGCATGCATTATTTGATAAATCAATCCATTGCCACAAATGATCAACATAATTGGTAATGACACGATCAAGTATTGATATGTCGTCAATTTTTCCATTAAAATCACACGGTGTCATTGTGAGAGGCAATATTTTTTTCACGAATAAATTCATTTTTGACATGGAAAAAAATTCATAGGATACGACGTGAACAGATTGAAAAGGAGTGTTTTTAAAAAAATCAACCATTTTGTTTTTCTCAACAGGTATAATGCGTGGATCTCCCACAAGATGATTGGTGGTTTTTTTTCCAAAAACAACCAATTGATCATAATCTAAAGATGATAATTTTTTCAAAATTTGGCTATTAAAACCACCACACAAACCTTGATCAGATCCAAGTGCAATAACAATTTTTTGATCCCCTTGGGGTTTAAAAAAAAGAGTCTCATCTTTCGCATATGGTTTCAAGCACGCAATAACGTGTTCCATATTTTTCAAAAATAATTTGTGTTGCACAACTTTATTTTGAATGGAATTCAACTTTGCGGTTGAGATCATCGCCATCGCCTTGGTAATTTTCCGAGTGGCACTGATGGCTTGGATGCGTTGTTTAAGCTGTTTTAAACTCATCAGCGTCTTCCATAAAACGTGCCAACAACGATTCCAATTTTCTTTCTAAATCGGTCGTCAATTCTCGAGATTCATCAATTGCTTCCATAATGCCATTGCCGCGTTGCCACGCAAAATGAAGCCATGCTTTTTCAAAGGCTTGGATTTTATTTTTGTGAATCTCATCCAAAAATCCTTTGGTAGCTGCGTATAATGATGCAATTTGCTCACTCAAACGCAAAGGATGATATTGAGGTTGTTTAAGACTTTCCACAAGCCTTTCACCGCGGTGGAGCATTTTTTTTGTATGCTCATCTAAATCAGAAGAAAATTGTGAAAATGCCGCCATCTCACGATATTGGGCCAAATCTAATTTCATACGGCCAGAAACTTTTTTCATGGCTTTTGTTTGGGCTGCTGATCCTACACGACTCACAGAAATACCGGCATTAATGGCAGGTCTCAGTCCTTTATAAAACAATTCCGTTTCTAAAAATATTTGACCGTCGGTAATGGAGATCACGTTTGTTGGAATATACGCCGAGACGTCACCGGCTTGCGTTTCAATGATGGGAAGTGCCGTCAAAGATCCTCCCCCTTTGTCTTTGCTTAATTTCGCAGATCGCTCTAACAAGCGAGAATGTAAATAAAAAACATCTCCCGGATATGCTTCTCTTCCAGGAGGGCGTCTCAGCAACAAAGACATTTGACGGTATGCAACAGCATGTTTGGATAAATCATCATAAATAATTAAGGCATGGCGACCGTTATCTCTAAAATATTCTCCCATGGCACAGGCTGCATACGGGGCCAAGTATTGAAGAGGTGCCGGATCGGAAGCATTCGCTGAGACAACAATTGTATAATCCATAGCGCCGTGATCTTTGAGGATTTTGACAAGCTTAGCTACCGATGATTGTTTTTGCCCAATCGCGACATAAATGCAATACACAGGAGGAATATGGGCGTGAGCGTACTGATGAAATTGCCGTTGATTCAGTATCGTGTCAATAACCATGGCTGTTTTGCCAATTTGACGGTCTCCGATAATTAATTCTCGTTGCCCAAGCCCGATTGGAACCAGAGCATCGATAGCTTTAATACCAGTTGCAAGTGATTGGGAAATAGATTCACGATCTAAAATACTTGGCGCAGCTCGCTCAATAGGAGCAATATGGGTCGTATTTAAAGGTCCCATACCATCAATTGGTTCCCCAAGACCATTTAAGACACGCCCCAACAAAGCGTCTCCAACGGGGACACTGGCAATCGTATTGGTTCTCTCAACCATATCTCCTTCTTGAATATGATTGGAGGATCCAACAACCACAACACCCACAACATCACGTTCTAGGTTTTCAGCAATCCCTTTAACAGGATCTCCTGATGACGTTTTAATCACAACCCATTCTCCAGATTGTACATTTGACAATCCATACACACGTACGATTCCATCAGAAACGGAAATCACACGTCCAACCTCATAAACCTGAGGTGTTAAGGGAAAATTCTCTATATGTTTTTTTAAAATATCTGAAATTTCATGAGGGTAAAGAGTTTGCACAACATTAATTCCGCTTTGATACCTTATGTACATTATTTCATAAATTAAAGATATTATGGTTAAAATTTAAAAATTCTTGTTGCACATGCCAATTAGGGTTAAAAATTACGAAACAGATGATGAAAAATGCATATTTTTGGTATGTTTTTTGCATTTATAAAAAAAACATTAAATTTAATTAAAAAATGTCAGAAATTTATTACAACTACAAGGCAACTTCTGCACGTAATCACATGAAAATGGCAGAGGTTACTTTAAAAAACACTCAAGATATTTTAACAACAGGCCAAGTTAAAATCGATGCAACGACAGATATTAGTGGATTTGTGACAAGCACCAGCCTTAATTCCCAATTGGTTAGACTCAAAGAAGCATTAAACAATGTTAATCAAGCATACAATACGTCAATACTTGCTATTCGTAGTATGGAAAATTCCGATCAAATTTTGTTGCAAATGATTAACTATGCTGCATTATCAAAATCTGATTCATGCACACCTGAAAGCCGACAGTCCTTGAACCTACAATTTCAAGAGCTGCTCACCCAATTAGATATTAACGCATTATCATCTTGGAGCGGACAACCAATTTTCAAATATGAAAATGAGTCTCTTCATTTACAAGGACAATCAACAATTTTTGATTATAAGGTTTTTCTTAATGATACTTTATCTAAATATTCTGATTCCTTTTCAGAAGGAAGTCTGAACTTAACATTGAATAGAAATGCTGTTGATCCTAAAATGCTCAGTAATTATGTTGGTGATTACAACTTATCTTATAAAGGTAGCACAGATCAAGGTATTTTTACCTTATTTAATAACGACCATTCCTTTACAATTTTTATTGATCATCCCCCTAGTTATACAACAGGATCCGAAGTATTTGTTTTTCCCAACGGTGTTCAATTATCTTTAGGACCAAATGTCGACCTCACTGTCGAACAATATTATCAAAATGTTATTAAATTTGATAGTCAAATCAATTTTTCTTCAGAATTTATCGATGATAAAATGAAAATTTCTTTTTTTGATAATAAAAAATCTCAAAATGGATCGTACAACTTAGAGTATGTCTTTCATCCGGCTACAAATTATCAAGATTTTTACGGAGAATTCATTTTAACGGCTCCAGATCAATCCATAGAAATTGTTAAGATAAAAAGCACAGATGCCATTAATAATAGCTTTGCTAAAGTTGATTTTACAAAATCAGGATTAAGCTTAAATTTTTTTAACGCCAATTTAAGCGATAGCATTAAAAATAATGTGGGACTCATAGAAACATGTGGAGTGATTCATGCAGATAAAATATCATCAACTTTCAAAGATCAACGAGACGCAGCATTTGATCAAGCACACTTTTTCCCATCAATTATTGAAAATAATACGCCTCCATCTGGAGCATATTCAATCGAATACAACATCAATCAAACAACAGGAGAAGGAATTTTTACACTTATTAAGCCAAATGGACTTGAAGAAAATATGGCTATCGCTAAAAATAAAGCTTCTATTTCTTCATCTGTATCATTGGAATTCCCTTGCGGCATTAAATGTGAAGTTTATACGGCAGATTTAAGCAAGAGCATTAAAAGAAACAATAACGTCATTCATGTGGGAAACCAAAATTATGACAGAGTATTTCAGGTCGGTGGTGATTTTAAAAAAGAATTACTCAAAGTTCCTTTTTGTGTTTTGAATTCTCAAACCTTAGGAATTACAAATACTGATATTAGCACAGTTGACGGCGCGTCAAATTGTTTTGAAGCCATTAAATCTGCTCAAACAATTGTATCCAATACATTGATGAAATTTGGCATTTATCATTTAAGTATAGAAACAGCCATTGAAAGTATTGGCACATCAATGACTGAACACAAAGATGCGGACTCTAAGTTGTCTGATGCTGATATTGCTCAGGAATTGATTAATCACCAATCTTTGCAAATGATTATCAATGTGTCTAATGATGTGTTTGGTGCAGCCATCAGTTCCTTGGATTTATTTAAAGATCTCGCATCTAAAGTTTTACGTTAACCTTAAACCTGGGATTTTTCTTTATACGCTATGTGTGGTCATTACGTGTATAGTCAATAAAAATACTCATATCTACCAGCCGTTGGAAACAGTATTATCCATATCGTCTCTAGGATTTCCAATTTTTTCTGCTCGCGGATGCGAACAAATTTTGGAACCTATTTCTCAAGATCACCAATTTTTTAGAAACATTGATGGTGATTTAATTTTCAACGGTCATTCTTGTAAAAAATATAAAACACGTATCCAATGCAAAGATCATTATCCACCAGCCACAGATCGGTTAACTATTGGGGATATTGTAGAGGTATCTTGCCTCAGTACTTTATGCCAAACATATATTAACATTAAACAAAGCCTTGAGATTGAATTACAAAAAAAAGCAGTCATTGATTCAATTGATGTATCATGTGATCATCAAAATATTCCTTTTGAATTAAAGGGGACAACAATTTTTTTGCCATCTGTGTCTGGTAATGTATTGGTTTCCTACCGACCAATTTTAACCATGAGATTTTTAGGATACAGCTTCTCAACCCATGAATGGGATATGACGACAGAATGGTCTATGACGTTTGAAGAGATGTAATTTTTTTCGAATAATACAAGAGCTGCCATAACAAAAATAAAATTTTGTTATGGCTTAGCATTTTAGTCGTTAATTTTTAGGTACATTATTTTGTACAGAAATCTGATCAATGGATTTATTTCCAGACGAATCAGTTGATTCCACTGTATAAGATCCTGTTTCTAACAATCTTGAACGCAGTAAAAGTTCTTTTTCTGGTTGACCACTTTTATAAACAATTTTCCCAAGTGGGTTTTTAATCGAGAACATGGCGAACTCAGAAGACGTCATTTTTGAGTTATCTGTTAATTTGTTAAAGATAATATGAGTAGACGAGAACGTCAGCGTTGGTGGTGTTGTATCAATAACAGGAGGAGGTGTTTGTTGTGTTTGAATATTATTTGTTACAGAAAATGTCATGTTTGATATGTTACCAATGGCATCTTTAGATTCAAGATTATAAGAACCAGTAGGCAAAAATCTTGGGCGCAGCCACAATTCTTTTTCTGTTTGAGGACTTTGATAAGCAATTTTCCCTAAGCTATCTGTAATTTTAAATAAAGCTGCTTCAGAAGAATTGATTTTGTGAAAATCCGTATTAAGGTTAAAAACAATACCGGATGAGATCTGAGTTAACGTTGCCCCCATCGTATCGATAGTCAGTACTTTTTTAACTGATTGCCACGCAATACCCGTTTCATCTTTAACAAATACAGATATTTCATTATTACCTTGTGGTAATGGATTGGTAATATTGATGACATAACGTCCTAAATTATCGGTTTTCCACTATAGATATATTGTCCAACTGATACGAAAACAATACTATTGGGTTGAGCTTTTCCAGTAATCGTTGGCATTGTTGAATTTAAAATTTCAGGAGTGGATGCTACGGTAGGAGCAGTAGGTACCCTTACATCTAGCTTAAATTCAACGCTTAAGGGCGTTGATACATTATCGCTTGCATCTTTCGCAGTGATAGATATGATACTTTTATCTAATAATGAATCTGAAATGTACAGGCTATAATCACCGCTACCATTTGTTTTTGCAGTATAAGTTTTTCCTTGCACAGACGCCGTCACCAAACTACCAGGTTCTGCTTTTCCAATAATCGTGGGGGGCCTATTGTAAAATCCTGTAAACAGGATCATTGGTTGATCAGGTGGCGTTGTATCTAATTCAAACCGCTGGTTTAGAGGTGTTGATTAGACTTCCTGCAAAACAGGATTATTGCTAATATAAACAAAGTTTTTAAATCAAATTTGTTTAAAAGATGGAA